>NZ_JBALMO010000370.1:656-3367 GCF_036963345.1 Bacillus sp. JJ722 | reverse complement strand
CATCTATATCGAGTGTACAGGGATATATAGACGTTTTTTTAAGTGTGTTTAGATTACCATTAAGTCCAGTAATTAATTGTAAATAGACGTCTTAATAAAGCTTTTATTAGTATTTATTAAGTTAGGTTTGAAAAAGTTTTCTTGCAAAATAATCTAGTTTTAAACTGCGAGAACCAACTCAGTTTTGGGATAAATTTTATTCTGAACGTGAAAAGGGTATTCCTTTTTTCATGAATGTACCTGACGAGAATTTAGTTAGTTACTTTAAAAGCAATTTGTTTAAGCCAGGTAAAGTCCTTGAATTGGGTTGTGGTCCTGGGCGAAATGCAATATATTTTGCTGAAAAAGGCTGTTCTGTTGATGCAGTAGATTTATCAAAAGAAACACTTAAATGGGCAAGAGAACGTGCACTTGAAAGAAATGTGGAAATAAATTTCATCGACTCAAATATTTTTAATTTAAACATTAAAGATGATGTATATGATATTGTATATGACTCAGGTTGTTTCCATCATATCGCCCCTCACAGAAGAATAAGTTATGTTAATTTAGTAAAAAAGGCATTAAAACCGAAGGGCTTCTTTGCAATTACATGTTTTGTCCCAGGGGGAGAGTTAGGTGGAGCAAAAATATCGGATTGGGAAGTATATAGATTACTTAGTCTAAAAGGTGGATTGGGTTATTCAGAGGAAAAATTGAAATCTGTTTTTTATGATTTTAAGCTAATTGAAATAAGGAAAATGAAAGAAGTAAAACAACCAAATGAAGTTTTTGGTGTTAATGGTTTATTGACTGCTGTATTTCAGAAGAATTAAAACTTACCTTATTAAATTAATATGTGCAATGGTACATTAGGGAGCTGTGTTTACAGCTCTTTTTGTTATGGAGCTAAAGAAGCAGTTTTGTTAAAGAAAGGATTTCTGGAAAAATTGGTGAATTATTAAAAGGTAGACCAGATGGGAGGAATCCATTTGAAGAAAACAATATTTGCTTTTATGTTTAGTTTATTACTAATTGGTTGTTCAAATAGTGAACAGACAATCAAGGAAGAAAATTGGGAAGAAAGTGCGACATTAGTTAAAGAGTTTGTTGTATCTGATGATGGCCAAAAAGGAGATTTTGTTTTTCGCATCGGTGATAATGGAAAGTTTGGCTTTGGGGAGTATGGTCCTTTTATAGCAGGTGAAGAGCAGAAATATATGTGGCATTTTTGGGGAGATGACAAGGTTCTAACTAAATCATTTAAAGTAATAGCTGTCAGTAGAGAAACTGACGAAAAAATTACTATTTTCCAAGAAAGTGATAGCTCTAGTCTCAATCCTAATATTGGGGCTGACCATCATATTCCTTCATCAATGGAATTAACCAGTCCAGGATTATGGCGTTTGGAAGCCTATTTCGGTAATGAGCTATTCGGTAATATTGTTGTTAATGTAAAAGAAAAGTAAGTATAAAAATTTAAATCAATTATTTCCTTATTGAACAAACGAGTGCAAGAGCTGAAGATCAAGGCTGCTATTAAGTAGTCTCTTTTGTTATTGAGCTAAAGTGATAGTTGAAGAAGAACGATTTACAGTAGATTATTGGAATGATAAACTGAATTATCCATTAAATAACGAATTTCAAGATGGGTTCTTTATTTGGGGAAATGTAATAATAGGAGCAGCAGCTGCCAATAACATATACCTATTTTAGAATTTGTTTAGTATGACCGTACAAATTATGATAGGAGTGTAATAATGTTTGAATTAAACACAAAAAGATTAAGAATAATTCCATTGAATATAGAAAGCTTGAAATTGCTAATTGATAGTCAAAAGAAATTGGAGAAAAAACTAAGATTAACGAAATCGGCTAATCTTAGTCCAGAACTTAAAAAAGCTATGGAAGTAAGGCTCTCGAAGGTAGTAGTTGATGAACAAAATTACATTTGGTATACCAATTGGATTCTTGTATCGAAAGAAAAGAAATGCATTATAGGTGGAATAATGTTGAAAGGCTTACCAAATAAAAATGGAGAAGTAACGGTTGGCTACTATACTCTCCCAGAATATCAAGGAAATGGCTATATGTCTGAAACATTAAGTAATATGAAAGACTGGATATTAAGTCAGTCCGACGTTATGTATGTTATTGCAGATACGGAAAAAGACAATATTGCATCGCACAGAGTATTAGAAAAAACAGGTGCAGATATGTACAAAGAGACGAAAGAACTATTCTTTTGGAGATTTTCTCAAAAAGATCTTAAATAAAATACCAAAGAGTCACATTTTTTAGAGGTTTTATTAAGAGATTTCTCAGAATGAGACATATGCTTTCTTCAACTAACGGGTGCTAGAGCTTAAGATCAAGGCTGCTAATGAGCAGTCTATTTGTTATGCAGCTAAAGTGGCAGTTTAGTGGAAGAAGATTTTATGGGTATGTATGTCCTATTGTAAGCGTCAAACTATCCCCACCTACAAAAAGCATCCGTTCCATGTCATAATCTCCTTACGTACATGACAGAAAGGAGATTTTTTATGGCTAAAATAGATCAATCAATAGAGTGGAAGAATCGGGTGGACGCTTGTCGTTCCAGTTGTTTAAGCATCCGTAAGTGGTGTGAGGTCCATCAAGTGAAATACTCCCAATTTTATTATTGGTGGAAAAAGTTCAATGGTGTGGAAAAGCAATCATCTTGTCGATGGCTGCATTCTGCCATGGTCACA
>NZ_JBALMO010000370.1:0-574 GCF_036963345.1 Bacillus sp. JJ722 | reverse complement strand
GTCTATTTGTCGTTTACATAAAAAACAACTTAGCAAAAATTAGAATTACCTATTTCTATTATCGATCCTTATATTGAAGATGGTTCAATTCAAGTATGTGTAAACGCCAGAATAAATTTTACAGTTTTCGCTAATATGAACTTTACACTTTTAACCACATTTGTTGCCCACTTTATTTGGAGAATCAGGTATGATAGCCTTGTGGAAACAGCCATGGTTCCTTTATTGCCAAGGCTTCAAGGCTGTTTATCATACCTGTAGAGGCTCCATGTCAAGTGGGCTATGCACAATCTAAAGTGTAAAAGGGAACTTAGCAGAAAGTGTAAAATTCACCTTGACGGTTGCAGTATGGCCAGCCACATTGAACAAAAATCAAAAATCAAAAATCACCACAATACCACTTGAAAGCTACTTTGAATGTATTACATTCGCTTATATTTGGATAATTTACAATTATTGTACAAAAGATGATGTATTCTACTTATTTATATCTGTATAATATAGGTATATATTATAGAAGTTGTTAATTTTTATAATTGATTACAAATGGTAGTTGAATACTGAACACTAATTC
>NZ_JBALMO010000369.1:5383-6151 GCF_036963345.1 Bacillus sp. JJ722 | reverse complement strand
AGAACAATTAATAATATATCATATGATTTTCATGGCGTCAACAACTAAAAATAACTTTAATATATTTTTCTTCCCTCTAACTATTACGATGCTTCATAACTCATCTTTTTATACAAACAAAAGGTTATCTCGTAACTATTACAAGATAACCTCTAAATCGATATTATTTACCAATAACTTCTTTTCCACCCATGTATGGACGTAGCACTTCTGGAATTTCAACACTTCCATCTTCACGTTGATAATTCTCTAGGATAGCAGCTACTGTACGCCCAATCGCTAAGCCAGATCCATTTAATGTATGCACATGTTCTGGCTTTCCTTTCGCATCACGACGGAAACGGATGTTAGCACGTCTTGCTTGGAAGCCTTCAAAATTACTGCAAGAAGAAATTTCACGATATACCCCGTAGCTTGGTAACCAAACTTCAATATCATATTTCTTCGCAGCTGTGAATCCTAAATCAGCCGTACACATGCTTAATACTTGATATGGTAATCCAAGCAATTGTAATACTCTCTCTGCATTACTTGTAAGCTTCTCTAACGCTTCATAAGAATCTTCTGGTTTAACAAATTGAACAAGCTCAACTTTATTGAATTGGTGCTGACGAATTAATCCTCTTGTATCGCGTCCAGCAGATCCAGCTTCTGAGCGAAAACAAGCACTATATGCTGCGTAACGGACTGGTAAATCTTCAGCACTCAAAATTTCATCGCGGTGCATATTTGTTACAGGTACTTCTGCTGTTGGAATCAAGAAATAAT
>NZ_JBALMO010000369.1:0-5368 GCF_036963345.1 Bacillus sp. JJ722 | reverse complement strand
GTCGCTCTCAATTCGGAATGCATCTTCCTCAAACTTCGGTAATTGCCCTGTTCCTGTCATACTAGAACGATTTACCATATATGGAGGCATTACCTCTGTGTAGCCATGCTCTTCTACGTGTAGATCTAACATAAAGCTAATTAGAGCACGTTCTAAACGAGCGCCTAGCCCTTTATAGAATACAAATCGGCTTCCTGTTACTTTAGCTGCTCTTTCAAAATCAAGAATTCCTAGTCCATCTGCAACGTCCCAGTGTGGCTTTGGTTCGTAATTGAATTGAGGAATGTCTCCCCATGTTCTTGCAACCATGTTATCATCTTCGCTATCACCAACAGGAACACTCGGATGAGGGATATTCGGAATAGATAACATTAACTTTTCTAATGATTCCTCTACTCCACGCAATTCATCGTCTAATACTTTTATCTTATCGCCCACTTCACGCATCTCTTTAATCACATGATCAGCATCTTGTTTTTCACGCTTCATAATTGAAATTTGTTGTGAAACCTCATTACGACGACTCTTTAATTCTTCTGTTTCAATAATCAATTCACGACGTTTACGATCTAACTCTTCGAATTGATCCAAACTAGATAAATCTTCACCTCTACATTGAAGGTTCTTCTTCACTTCTTCAAAGTTCGCACGAACGTACTTCAAATCCAACATTCTAAACTTCCTCCTTCTTGTTAGTACATTTAATTAGTTTTAGGGTGAAACTTGATTAAGTGAAACTATAAATAGACAACAAAAAANNGGGACGAGAGTTACCCGCGTTGCCACCCTAGTTAAAAACAGCATAACACTGCTTTTCACTTAAAAGAATAACGGCTTCTTAGCCGAAAGTATTTAATAGCCTATACTAGGCGTTCCACACTTCACTCAAGGACGGATTCACACCATTTTATCATCGGTTTGCACCAACCACCGACTCTCTACAGATAACAATATGTGTTACTACTTCCTCTCAATGCTTTAAAGTATATTAATTTAGTTTTCAATTTACTATATTTCTTTCCTAGTTGCAACCCTTTTATGCACTTCTACAAAAAAACCTTCCTATCACAAGATAGAAAGGTTTCACTTTATTTTTACCTATAACCTGCCACATGGCTCTACCATTAAAAAGGACAGATAAAATTTTTATTATTAGAACCAGCCTTTTACCATAGAAGAAACGCTATCCCATACATCACCGAAGAATCCACCAACTGCTCTCATAGATAAAACAAACCAGTTTGCTTTCTCTACATCTTCTGCAGCTACTAAATCAACGCTCGCTAGCTTTTCACCATCTTTTGTTAAGAAACCATAATCATTTTTTTCAGATTGTACAGTCACATAACCGATTTTCTCACCTTTTTTGATTGGAGCCGTAAGCTCACCATCTTTATTTAGTTTCTTCTCATCGATTACGACTACAGGTTTGTAGTCTTTCGCTGTACCCTTTTCAATCACTAATTCAATTGCTTTGTTTGTTTTCAGTTTTACTTGATCTTCTTTACCTTTATCAACAGCAACTGTACCTTGCTTCTTAGGTTGATAATTTTTCTTTAATACTTCTTCTGTACCAAAAGTACTGAATGCATAATCAAGAATTTTTGTTGTATCAGTAAAACGCTCATTTTTTGAAGTAGACTTCATAACAACTGATATATATCTTTGATCGCCTCGTTTTGCCGTAGCTGTAAATCCATAACCTGCAAAATCTGTCGAACCTGTTTTTAATCCATCTACACCTTCATATTCAAAGATTAAGCCTGGTAACATCCAGTTAAAGTTTGGATATTCTTTACCATCTTTAAATTTCAACTTAGGCATGCTTGAAGTTTCTAATACTTCAGGGAAATCACTTAATAAACGGAATGCAAGAGTCGCCATGTCATGAGCCGTCATAACATTTTCCTCATTAGGACCCCCAGCAGGAATTTGACCTAATAAGTTACTATTATTTAAACCGCTAGAGTTTACGAATTTATAATTTTTCATTCCTAATTCTTTAGCTTTTTTATTCATTAAGTCTACAAAGTTCTTTTCACTACCAGCAACTACTTCTGCTAAAGCAACTGCTGCGGCATTTCCAGAGAAAATTGCCATTGCTTGATATAGTTCTTTAACAGTGTACGATTCACCTTGAGTTAAGCCGATATTTGATAAACCTGGCGCTTTTGATAGATTATGAATATACTCATTAATTACCACTTTTTGATCCCAAGTGATTTTACCTTCTTTAATTGATTCAAGAACAATATACTCTGTCATCATTTTTGACATACTAGCAACGCCAAGTACTTTATCCGCATTTTTTTCATATAAAATTTTACCTGTTTTTGCATCTAATAGGATGGCAGCTTCTGCTTTTAATCCCAGAGGATCATTTCCTGATGCTTGAGCAGGCTTTACATTTACCGCGAATTGAGAACATACAAGTGTTACAAGTAACGTGAAAATCAGAGTAATCTGACTGATTTTTTTCAACTTTCCATACCTCCACTGCAAAAAAATTATGTAAAATGTTTCTCTTATTTTTTCGTTCACACTTTGTCTAGTTTAGCACAAAAAAAACAAAAAAAATAGACAGAGAAAAATCACTCTGTCTATTTTAGTTCTTTATAATTACAAGGAATAGTTCGGTGCTTCTTTCGTAATTTGAACATCATGTGGATGGCTTTCTCTTAAACCAGCACCTGTCATACGAACAAAACGAGAGTTTTCTCTTAACGCTTCTAAATTCGCTGCGCCACAGTATCCCATACCAGCACGAATTCCGCCAATTAATTGGTACAACGTATCAGCTAAAGGTCCTTTATATGGTAAGCGTCCTTCAATTCCCTCTGGAACGAATTTCTTATTATCCTCTTGGAAATAACGATCTTTTGATCCTTTTTCCATTGCTCCTACTGAACCCATACCACGATATACTTTAAATCTTCTACCTTGATAAATTTCTGTTTCACCAGGGCTTTCCGTTACACCTGCCAACAAGCTACCTAGCATAACCACATGTCCACCAGATGCTAACGCTTTGACAACGTCACCAGAATACTTGATACCACCATCAGCGATAATTGCTTTACCATGTTTTCTCGCTTCAGTAGCACAGTCATATATAGCTGTAATTTGCGGTACACCAACACCGGCAACAACACGAGTTGTACAAATTGAACCAGGTCCAATACCGACTTTAACAATATCAGCTCCAGCTTCATATAAAGCTTTTGTAGCTTCTGCAGTTGCTACATTACCTGCAATAATATTCAATGTTGGGTGAGCAGCACGGATTTCTTTAACCATGTTAACAACACCTGATGAATGTCCATGTGCGGTATCTATAACAATTACATCGACATTAGCTTTAACAAGTGCTTGTACACGCTTCATTGTATCTTTCGCTGTACCTACAGCAGCACCCGCAAGTAGTCTTCCTTGGCTATCTTTAGCAGAGTTCGGGAACTCAATGACTTTTTCGATATCTTTAATTGTAATAAGTCCTTTTAAGATACCTTGATCATCTACAAGTGGTAATTTTTCAATTTTGTGCTTTTGCAGGATTTTTTCAGCTTGCGTAAGAGTTGTACCAACTGGAGCCGTAACTAAATCTTCTGCAGTCATCACTTCGTGAATACGCATTGAATAGTCACTGATAAAGCGTAAATCACGATTTGTTAAAATACCTACAAGCTGCTGTTCTGTTTCATTATTTACAATTGGTACACCAGAGATACGGTATTTGCCCATTAAATGCTCTGCATCAAATACTTGATGATCTGGTGTTAAGAAGAATGGGTCTGTGATAACGCCACTCTCAGAACGCTTTACTTTATCTACTTGTTCAGCTTGTTGTTCAATCGACATATTCTTATGGATTATGCCTAGGCCACCTTGACGAGCCATAGCAATTGCCATATCAGCCTCTGTTACTGTATCCATTCCAGCACTAATGATAGGAATGTTAAGTTTAAGTGTTTCAGTCAAGTTAACAGAAAAATTTACATCCTTGGGTAAAACATCTGACTTTGCAGGGACTAACAAGACATCATCAAATGTTAATCCTTCTTTCACGAATTTATTTTCCCACATACTTTTACCCTCCCGATTGAAAATATTATTAGTAGGTTATCAATTGGACAAAATACTGTCAAGAAAGAATGAAAAAGTTTGATTTTTCAAATTTTTCAAGGAGGAAATAATAAATGAATAACTTAAATCAAATTTGGAGTACTATTTCCCTTTTCTATTCTGCTTCAACAACACAAAAATATTTAAAGTCCTGCTATCAAAAACAGGCTCATAAAGATAGTGAATTACTCAGCTTTCAAAATTGTCCAAAATTCATGTATTACTTAGAGTGTGCACAAACTTATTATAAACAAGCGCAATCAGCTCCATTATCTATTCAACCCGTACTTTTATTCTATGGGTATATACAATTAATGAAGGCTTGCCTGCTAACTGTAGATCCTAACTATCCAATCTCTACTTCATTATTAGCTCATGGAGTTACAACTAGAAAACGAAAAAAACAACAATATGAATTTTTAAAAGATGAAGTAAAAATTCAAAAAAACGGTCTATATAGTTACATGAGTGAGAAACTTTTTCTAACAAAACAAATCGAAGGTGAAAAAGTGGTGATGAGCAATCTTATTGTTCAAATACCTGAACTCCATAGTGAATTATTATACTTTAAAAAAACAACTGGCTTTCCTTTAACCAATATTACAGCAACAACTTATCAAACAACCAATAAAATATTGGACACATTACATTTTAGTGCTGAAAGACTTCAGGAGTTTTTTGCAAAAACCTATAGCATATCAATAGAAATCAAGGAAGAGCAGCAAAAGCTCTATTTCCAAACGAAACAACCTTTTTCTTACAACTATGATAATCCATTTCGGTATAATCTTTTCACCGATCAGTTTCATTGCTCCATTTCAAAAAATTCTAATTGCGTTCCTTTAGGTGAAATGCTTATACACTATTTATTACTTTATAACTTAAGCATGATTGCACGGTATGAAACAGAGTGGTGGCTAGACCTTATAAAGACGAATCCAAATGAAGACTTTCCAATTATTCAGAAATTTCTCGATATGACATTGTATAAAGGTCCTTTTTTAGTAAGTAAGTGGCTTTTAGATGAAAATGAATTCTTATTTATGTGAAGTCTTTTATACATTCCTTTTCTTCAATATCACCACCAATAAATAAATGGCAACTATAAAAAAGACCAGTTAAAAATATATTGCTATATCATTAACTGGTCTCATATACTTTTATTTTTTTAAAGGATCTTATAAATTCGTTAATCCAACAAAATTAATACCATCAGATAAAAAACTCATAAAAAAAGACCAGCTAA
>NZ_JBALMO010000368.1:0-1848 GCF_036963345.1 Bacillus sp. JJ722 | reverse complement strand
AACCAGAAAATAAGATATATTCTAATTTTTATATTGAAATAGAAAATACGTTTATTAAAGACTTATCAATTGGAGAAACGTCAAGGACATCATGTCGAATGTTCTTAACGTTTCTTTTTGTATGTATTTATCTTGATAGATTAATCATAAAACACGCTCGGCTTATTTATACATTACTTCTAGGATATAGATTACTGAAGTAGTATTTATTCCTGAATTCTCGAATAAAATGTCATAAATGGTTGGATAAAAGGATGTGATTATGATTTGGAATATGTTTCTTAAACAGAAAAAAATAACACTCCCCATACCTCTTGTGAAAATAAAAAAGGAGTTAAAGAAGAATAGTAAAAACAACTATGAAAAGCACAGAATTACAGAGAAAGAAAAGCTTCTTATTCATCAAATTAAAATGCAAACTAAAAATTTAAATGTAAACAATGTGACAAGGACAAAGGCCTATCTAGCTTTTTATCAACGCCACCCTGAAATTCATTGGGCATTTTTAGGTCATATGGTATCACGCAATGGCGGTTGGAATATGACTGATTTAAAGGGATCGTTATTATCAAGGCTGCTTACAATGAAAGAAAGTACTTCTTTTTTTACTTTTTTAGAACGAGGAAATTGGCTTATTTTCCAGGATGCTTACCCACAATTTTTACTGTATGAAGAATCTTTAAAAAACAGGCAAAACTTATTTCACCTTTTACCGTATTTTCATGTATCAATATTTATGAATACAATTTGGAGTCATTTTTTCTTAAATCCAGACCCATATATTCTTACTGTTGCTTTAATCATTAATGAGCAAAGCTATTTAGAGCTAAGAGTCATCGACAATCCTGCTTTTAAAAAGACAATATTTAATACATTGGAATTTAAATTACAAGATTTGCTATCTATGAATCAGATTCTTTTTCCATATATAGAAAAAGGAAAACTAAAGTTAATAGGTGAAACACTTCATCATTTTGAAAGCTTACATAAGCGAATATTATTAGGAAAACGATTATATTCTATACTCTTTAATGAACCTAACCGATTAAAAATGCTGGAACAGTGGGCATATGCCATCCCTCATACGGGTTCTAGAAAAGATTATTGGCCTCATATTTTTAATGATGTGGATGAAAGTGTCCCATGGAAGGAATTGAAGCCAAGGTTAAAGTCTTGCCGTTTAACTTCACCTGCTACACGCTTTTATAGTCCTAAATTAGAATTTGCATGGAAAAACCATGAACACGCAAATCCTGAAGTAATGGATTGGTATAAAGATTGGCAAGTTATTTATTATCTAATCCATTCAGGAGAAAATGAATTAGGAGAGATCGAAAATGAATATTGTCAAACCCTCGAAAACATTGAACTTGCAACGATTGCCAAAAAAGCAATCCTCAAGTTTGATTCATAGTATTTCAAAGTTCATTCCAACTATGTTACTCGCTTCCTTGCTAGGTACGTATCTCGATCTTTTCTTTGTTGGAAAAGGATTATATACCTTCCCTAAACGCCTTTTTCCTGAGGTTTTTTCTATTAATATTGCATTTACCTTATTCGCCCTCCCATTCTTCGTTGCAGTTTTTTTATATTGCTGTCAAAAAATGAATTTTTGGTTTAAGGGAGTATTTATTCTAATCTTGAGTCTGTTAATGTCAATTATAGAGAAACAAGCAGTTGGATACGGTTATTTTCTACATCACGAATCATGGAAGCATTTCTATTCGTTTTGTGGATATATTTTGTTTTTAATCTTCATCTATTCCTTTTATCGTTGGTTAAATCAGCGATAGAGTTATAAAAATTATATTAAACTGACTATACTATTCACGCGGTGTTAAATAATGT
>NZ_JBALMO010000367.1:0-1589 GCF_036963345.1 Bacillus sp. JJ722 | reverse complement strand
CGTTCATAAAGTCAATAGATTATGAAAAATGTCATAAATTATTCATTTTTGAATAAAAAGTGATTCATTCAAAAAACGAGGTCGAAAGTAATATACACATTCTTCGCGTTTTTTCGCTATTTTGCAACAAAATTTAAGTTTGGCATAAATATTGCAAAGTAAATTATGAATATTTAGAAAAGAAAACAAAATAGATATGAAAGATTATTGATAAATTTCGCAATAACTTTTAACACAAGGGGGATAACATATGGAAAAACAAGTACATTTAAATAAAACTCTTAAATTATGGCAAATAGTCATGATGGGATTAGCTTATATGACACCGATGGTAGTTTTCGATACGTTCGGAATTATTTCTAAAGAAACGGATGGACATGTTCCAACCGCTTATATAATTGCTCTTATAGGGATATTATTCACAGCTGCCAGTTACGGGAAGCTTGTAAAAGTCTTTCCAGAAGCTGGTTCTGCATATACTTATACACGTAAAGCGATGAATGGCCACATCGGATTTCTAGTAGGTTGGACTTCTTTATTAGATTATTTATTTCTTCCAATGGTAAATGCCTTATTATGTAAAATCTATTTTACTGCCTTATTCCCTAATGTTCCCTCATGGATTTGGGTTGTACTTTTTGTAGGAATTGTTACCTTTATGAATTTAACAAGTGTAAATATCCTCGCAAACTTTAATGCTTTCTTCGTTCTAATTCAAGTTGCTATAATGATTGTTTTTATCGTTCTAGTAATCAAAGGCTTGATGAATGGTGAAGGAACTGGAGAAGTTTTTTCATTACAACCATTATTTAACGACGGACTTGATTTTTCAACATTAATAACGGGTGCTTCGTTAGTATGTTTCTCTTTTCTAGGATTTGATGCTGTAACCACTCTTTCTGAAGAAACACAAGACCCTAAGAAAACAATTCCTAAAGCTATATTCTTCACAGCTCTATGGGGAGGGGTTCTCTTTGTTGTAACTTCATATTTTATACAATCTTTTTTTCCTGACATTTCTCGATTTAAACATCCAGACGCTGCACTTCCTGAAATTGCTTTATATGTAGGTGGTAAACTATTTCAATCTGTTATTCTTGTATCTACCTTTATCCCGACATTTGCTTCTGGCTTAGCTGCACATGCGAGTGTCTCCCGTTTATTGTATGTAATGGGACGAGATAAAGTGTTTCCAAAGAAATGGTTTGCTTATATTCATCCAAAATGGAAAACACCAGCTTTAAACGCTTTACTTGTAGGATTCATTTCACTTTCAGCCATTTTCTTCGACCTAGTAACAGCTACTTCATTGATTAACTTTGGTGCATTAATGGCCTTTACTTTTGTAAACTTATCGGTAATTAATCACTTTATTATTCGTGAAAAACAATATAAAAGTATAAAAGGAATAATCAATTATTTGATCTTCCCTTTATGTGGAACGATAATGATAGCTATATTATGGTTCAATGTAGAAACTAGTTCACTAATAATGGGTGTTTCTTGGTTGACTATAGGAATACTGTACCTGATGTATTTAACTGAGGCTTTCAGTATTGCTCCTCCAAAATATGAAGAGGAAGAAATTC
>NZ_JBALMO010000366.1:434-1391 GCF_036963345.1 Bacillus sp. JJ722 | reverse complement strand
ATATTGAAAAACAATTAATTACACTTTTTGTAACTGATAACGAAAAAGGAAAAAAGAGATTAGAAATTGACAATAAAACTAGAGGAAATTCATCTAATAACGAGGAAGATAGGAAGGAAATAGACGCTCATGTTATTTCTTCTTTTTGGGAAAATGACTTAAGGAATCTAGGATGTGTGAACAAAGATGTTTCATATCTAAAGAAAAGAATACTAGCAAAATATTCACCATTTATGGATTTGAGTAGTGAGCAAGAGAAAATTGTTGAGCAAATTATAACTTCTCCTAAAAACTATATTATTGAGGGAGGTAGTGGTACAGGAAAAACTGTTCTAATGACAAATGCTGTAGCTAGAATCTTCGATACGTTTGAAGGAAATAAGAAAATTGGTGTAGTTGTTAAAGCAAATTGGCGGAAAAATGCCAGAAGAATTTTTGAAGACTATGGGATAAATAAAAATATTACTGTTGGAACATGGGGCACCCTTGTTTCATCGGGTGAAAAGTATGATTATATTATAGTTGATGAAGCCCATAGACTTCCACGTTATTATGGGAAGTTACATCCTTCAGAAAGAAAATATTTCAATGGTGATACTACAAAAAATAGTTTAGAGCTTTTAGACAGGGTAACAGATTCCCTAATACTATTATATGATCGATACCAATCAATTCGTCCTTCAGATATTCCAACTTATGATTTTGACGAATATGTTAAGAACAACAAGTTCAAAAAAATACCATTAGCGGTTCAGTTTAGGATTGATATACATGATACTGATAAGAACTACACTGCGGACGACTATATCAAAGGAATCAAATATATTCTTCAAATCTCTGACGACAATACGTTTGATAAATCCCTCTTCAACAATCCTGATCCTGATTCCTATTTTGGATTTGTTGATTCAATTAAAGAATTATTCGAATATATAAATCGAATGGATAATTTAATTG
>NZ_JBALMO010000366.1:0-397 GCF_036963345.1 Bacillus sp. JJ722 | reverse complement strand
TATGCAAGGGAATGGATTAGTAAAGAAAATAAAAATCAATTTGATTGGGTCGAAGGAGTTAACAAATGGAAATGGAATTCTACTCATGAAGATTGGATGAATAAGAAAAATAGTCTACAAGAAATTGGATCGATTCATGCTGTTCAGGGTGTGGATATAAACTGTGTTGGATTAATTATTGGAAAAGATTTATCTTATCAAAACGGAAAAATCGTTGGAGTTTCAAATAATTACTATGATAAAAATGGAAAACCTATAATTAATGAATTTAAAGAATCGGAATTCACAGATTTTATTAAAAATATCTATTATACTTTAATGACAAGAGGTATCGATGGAATTCGACTATACATTGAAGATGAATCCTTGAAAAATTATATAAGACTCTGTATAGAAT
>NZ_JBALMO010000365.1:2368-3959 GCF_036963345.1 Bacillus sp. JJ722 | reverse complement strand
GTTCCTTATTAGAAGATTTGGGAATAAAATAATTAATAGAAGCTTCAAGACCCAATCCAATAATTGTATTTGTTATATTTAATACCATATTAGTTTGTGCAAAAGTTCCATAGTCTGTTTTTGTCAAAACTCTTACTAAAATCATTCCTTGAACCATAACAGCAATAGTGGAAACAATATTCGCAAGTGAAAATGACATAAAATTTTTTACCAAGCTTTGGGTTTTAAATTTTTTCATTAACTTATTCCCTCTATTACTTTATTTTTCTATTAAAGATATAATTCGATTTGTTATGTTTTCATAATTATATTTATCTATCAAATCTATTTCTGGATTAAAAAAAGGCGCTAACCCATTCTTATATCTAATATACTCTTCTAAAATATACTGTTTAAAAATCTCATAATGATTTTCTTGAATTTCTTCATACGCTACACCTAATCTACCATTAGTTACTACATTAAAGATTTCACTATTTTTTTTATTTCCACTTATAAGAGCGATAATAGGCTTCTTAAATAACATATATTCCAAAATTTTCCCAGGAAATACACCCTCTTCTTTGGTATTATTCCAAGTAGACAGAACTAAAAATCGTGCCTTTTGTTGTAGCTCAATACAGTCTTCTCTACTCAGCAAACCACAATTAACTAACACACTTTCAACATTATACTTTTTTGCTTGTTCATAAACTGCTGAAAATTCTGTTCCTGCGTACCAAAATTCGATATCTTGCAAATTAATTTTTCTTTCTTTAAAAAGTTCATTCAAAACCTTAAAAAGTGGCGAAATTTTTCGTTTACCTCCATATAAGGAGCCAGGATACACAAAAGATAACTTTCCACACTCAGAAATGTTTGTTGTATTCGGTAAATCATCTACATCATACCCATTAGGTATAACAACTGATTTCTCTCTAAAATCCCCCCTACAAATTCTATCTCTATATCCATTAGATACCGTAACTATATAATCAGCATTTTCACATGCCTTATTTTGAATATAATTATTATAAATTTTAAATAAAAACGGAATAAATTCTACAACCATCGGATCTCTAAAATCGCAAATCCATTGCATATTGGGGAATTTCCTCTTTAACCATAAGCCACATAATATTGACGATGTTGGACCATATGTAGAAAAACAAACGTCGTATTTTTCAAATTCACTTTGATTTTGATCAACATATTTTTTAAAAACTTTATAGNNATTCAAATAGATGAAAATACAAGCTTAAAATCTTTCTTATTTTAGATTTCTTTACTTTTATTGAACTTTTATCTTCCTTATCTAATATTCCATTTTTAAAATTCTGTTTACCAGTACTTAATAACTTATTATTTATTTTATTAAAGCTAATCGAATGATCTAACTCAATAAGTCTACCTAATCTCTTGAAATCATTATTTAGTTTATCATCTTTATTAACTTTAGTTGAGGTAGTAATAACATCTACTTGATAATTTTTTTTTGTGAGAAATTTAGTTAATTTTGTTGGTCTAATAGCACCAATTGTATTTTCTGGAGCAAAGAAGTAGCTAGTTATTAATATTTTTTTCATTGTTAATTTCCTCTTTTAATAAACAC
>NZ_JBALMO010000365.1:0-2279 GCF_036963345.1 Bacillus sp. JJ722 | reverse complement strand
AAGTGAAGGTAAGTCCATTTTTTCCTATTAAATTTATCCCTACTTTTGTAGATTAATAAATTTTTTCTTCAAACCTTATTTAGCATTTTTTTGACGATTTGCTTGGAATAATCCACCATAAGTTTAAACCTTGATTCCTGTCCTATATCAATAATTGTTTTGGAATTAATTTTTTTTATAACATCTTTGGCCACATTATAATAAACTGGTTTGATAAAATGGTTAATATTATTGTAAAAACTACTTTGTTCTTTAATATAACTATTGAACTCAATCATCTCAACATTGGTATGTTCTTTCATAAACTCTCTTATTGCTTCATTCATCTCTTTATGAATTAAATGTCTTCCCTCATAAGCTGGATTTCTATTTTCCTCATACGGTGTTTCAGACCCGGTCATCAATACCAACAAACAATCGGGATTTAATTTCTCACGAATAATTCTTAAATTTTTAATTATCTGTTGAACTGGTATTCTACCAATAAAGTTGTATTTGTTAGAAAAATCACTTAGTATTTGAAGGTTAAATTTACAATTGGCAGTAAATATATCACCGTTTACATAACCTTCCCAATTGCTCTCTTCAGTTAGCGGATAATAGTACTCTCCAAATGCAATTAATTCGTCTGATTCTTTTCGTTGATAAAGTCCAAGATTTCCATCAGTTAACATACTTAAAAACACAATGTCATATTTTTCTTTGAACATTTTATCAGAAAACATATTTTCATCGGAAAATGGCAATTCATTAATTAAACTATCTTTTATGTCCTTATTTAATGTTATACCTTCAACAATTTGACTTGTATGATTATGTTGCTCTATTAGGACTCCTGTTTTCTGATTAACATAGGTAAACTCACAGTCTATTCTATTTGTTTCTTCAATATATGAAAAAATCTGTTCTAAATCACATGGCCCTTTAAACAATATTTTCACCTGACTCTGGTTATCCATCCCCATTTTATTGAAATTTATTCTTTTTATTCCTTGATTTATCCAAGTAGGTGTAAAATCATATTTCAAATCTGAAATAACTTGACCCGAAATTTCCAACTCAGGATAATTTAATTCAGAATAAACATATTGTTCGATGCCCATACCAAGAGTACGACATGAAAACATAAAATGTTCCAGCCTATTGTTTTTACAAGCAAAAAAGCCTACAATTCCGTAATCTCCAAATCTATCCATTACACTAACATAACCAAATTCAAAAGAATTATCGTTTAGCAACTCTATCAACTGAATTTTTCGAATTCTATTTTTCGTAAAATTTAATTGATTAGTGCGAATAATCAAGTCATAAATTCTGTCAACTTTATTTAGGCAATCCTTATGAATTTCAACTCTAATATCGCTTTTAAAAAGAAATTCCTCATTAGAAATCGCTTGTTGCTGCTCAGCATACTTAGTTTCAAGAAGTTTATATTGATTTAGCCTTCTGTTTTCTTTATCTTTTTTTTCAATTTCATTTACTATTTCATAAATCGAAACTAAATCCTCAGGCTTAGCTGTCATAAGATCACGATTGTAATACTTAGCTTCCTCAAGATTCAAGTGATTATCATCAATAAATAATACATTAGATGCACGTAGCTGCATTGCATTAATCTGATTTTGTATCCTTTGTCCTTTTGCACTCCAGTTAACAGATAAAAATACAAAATATTTTCGTATGCCCAATTCATTTAATTTTTTTTCTACTTGATCCATATCATTTTTAGAATTAATTGAATTAATAATCCCTATATCTGTGAGATTTTTTACAAGTTCTATATTCTCTTTTATGGGTGAAATCTCACCTTCACTCAAAGTTCCTTTCCAAAAGGTTTCATCTAAATCCCAAATTAACAATTTGATTCTATTTATGTCCATGTTATAACACATCCTTCCAAATAAAAAACTTCAGTAAATGACAAAACTCATAATAGCATTAACTTCAGTAACACTATAAGGCACTTTATCTGAAATTTACACAACATTTACTATCAATTATCACAAAAACTAGAGACACCAAAGATTAGATTATATCCTTTTTAATCTCCTACCTTTAATTATTTTTTATCTTTTTATACGATGCTCTAAAGTGTACTTTCTACTACTTTTCCTACCATTTCAACTTAACTTTTTCGATGGCACCCCTCCATCAGATATAGCAGTTCATGTACATCTTTTAGCATTACTGCATTACAGTAAGTGTCACCTTTCAAATATTTTAGACAGTTTTCCTTATCTATTTTTATAAATACTACCGAACATTATTCAGATTATTCA
>NZ_JBALMO010000364.1:0-3617 GCF_036963345.1 Bacillus sp. JJ722 | reverse complement strand
TTAGCGCCAGTTAGAACGGGATAAATTCCTAAATAAAAATAAAAATCCCTTTCCTATTACAGAAAAGGGATTTTTTATTCTTATACAAGCATCGCACGATCATTCGTCATTTGCTCACCGCGGATTCTTTGGAATTCATTCAATAATTTCTCAATCGTAAGAAGTGGTTTCTCTTCTTTATTACTTTGGAAAATGATTTGACCTTTATCCATCATAATGAGTCGATTACCTAAATCAAGCGCTTGTTGCATATTATGTGTAACCATTAAAGTAGTTAGTCCATAATCAGCAACAATTTTCTTCGTTAGGTTGGTAATAAGCTCAGCTCGCGATGGATCAAGAGCAGCTGTATGTTCGTCTAAAAGCAAAATTTTCGGTTCAGTAAAAGTTGCCATAAGTAATGATAAAGCTTGACGCTCTCCGCCTGATAATAAGCCAACCTTTGCTTGAAAGCGATTCTCTAAACCAAGGCTTAATGTTTCTAATTTTTCTTTAAAAAAGTCTCTACGTTTCTTCGTCACTCCAAAACGCAAACCACGTTTTCTCGTTCTACAATAAGCAATCGCTAAATTTTCTTCAATTGTCATAGTCGGGGCCGTTCCAGCCATCGGATCTTGGAATACGCGACCAATATGAACCGCCCTTTTATATTCTGACAATGAAGTAACATCTTTTCCGTCAATCACAATTTGCCCAATATCAGGCGTCAACTTACCGGAAATCATATTCATTAATGTTGATTTTCCAGCACCATTACTCCCAATAATTGTAACAAAATCTCCTTTAGCTAATTGCAAATCAATATCTGTGAGTGCAATTTTCTCATCTGGAGTGCCTTCATTAAAGACTTTATAAATTTGGTTTAGCTGGAGCAACTTGGTCACCTCCGTTAGACATGCTGTTTGCATTTGATACTTTAAGCTCTTGTAATCTTTTTCGCTTACGTTTCTTTTGCTTTTGTTTATCAATTATTTTTGGAAGAATTAAAGCAATAATAACAATGATTGCTGTAATTAATTTCATATCTCCCGTATCAAGGAATTTCACCTGTAATGCCAACGTTACTACGATACGGTAAATAATCGCTCCTCCAATAACAGCCAATGTTGCGCGAACGATTGTTTTAGCACCAAACACAGCTTCTCCAATAATAACGGAAGCAAGACCAATAACAATCATCCCAATTCCCATTCCAACATCACTAAATCCACCATATTGTGCGATCAATGCACCTGACAAAGCAACAAGCCCATTAGAAATACCTAAACCTAATACTTTATAATTGCTCGTATTCGCTGAAAAACTATGAATCATGCCCTCGTTATCACCTGTTGCTCTTAACGCTAAACCAACATCTGTTTTCAAAAAAGCATCAATCAATAATTTAATAATAAAAGTTACCACAAACATAACAAGTAAAATTCCCCAACCTGATGGTAAAGTACCTTCTAATCCCACAGTACTTAAAATATTCCCTGTTACATTGTCCAAGCCTAAGCTAGACCAACTATCACGGATCTTCGTAACAAGTGTTTCCTCAGATAATAAAGGAATATTGGATTTCCCCATAATTCGTAAATTAATAGAATATAGAGCAATCATCATCAAAATTCCCGATAACAACGGGTTAATGTTACCCTTTGTGTGCAGCAAACCTGTCACAGATCCCGCTAGAAAACCAGCGAATAAAGCAACGATCGTCGCAAGTAAAGGAGAATAACCGTTAATAATTAGTATTGACGCCGTTGAAGCCCCCGTAACAAAGCTTCCGTCAACCGTTAAATCTGGAAAATCTAATATACGAAATGATAAATATACCCCTAGCGCCATAATAGCGTAAATGATTCCTGCTTCTACCGAACTAAAAATTGCTCCAGGCATGTACCTCTCCCTCTCAATTATTGGATGTAAATACTAGTTAATTCAGTATCTTCTACTTCACAAAATGGCAATAAGGCTGACCTTAAGAGTTTCATTTTCAAATTCTACTTGAAAATGAAGCTCTATTATAGTCAGCCTTTACCATATTAATTACTGAATCAATTCAGCTGTTTTCTTCCATTCTTCTTTAATCGTAATACCCATTTCTTTAGCTGCTTTTTCATTGATTACAAGCTTAATCTTTTCTGGAAATTGAACTGGAATATCGGCTGGCTTTTTACCATCTTTTAAGATTTCAGCCGCCATTTCGCCCGCTTGGTAACCAATATCGAAGTAGTTAAAGCCATATGCTGCGAAACCACCCTTTTTAACTGAATCTAGTTCTCCAACAAAAAGTGGAATATCTTTATCATTGGCAACCATGATTACTGAATCTAGAGCAGAGACAACTGTATTGTCAGTAATGATATAAAAAGCGTCTACTTTACCCACAAGCGATTCTGTGGCTTGTTTTACATCAGCAGAAGTAGATACAGAAGCTTCAACTAGTTCAATACCAGCTTTCTTTGCTTCTTTCTCTACACTTTTAACTTGTGTGATAGAGTTTTGCTCGCCAGTATTATAGACTGTACCAATCTTTTTAACGTCCATTTCTTCTGCCATGAATTTGATTGTACTAGAAATAGCTTCAGGATTTGCATCGGATGTTCCTGTTACATTTCCACCTGGTTTTTCCATAGATTGTACTAATTTTGCTCCAACTGGATCAGTTACAGAAGTAAATACTACTGGAATATCTTTCGTAGCATTTAGAGCAGCTTGCGCACTAGGAGTCGCATTAGCAAAAATTAAATCCACGCCTTGTGTTACATAATTATTAGCAATAGTAATCGTGTTGTTTTGATCTGCTTGAGCATTTTGCTCATCATATTCAACCTTAACACCCTTTTCTTCAAGGGCTTTCTTAAAGCCTTTACTTGCTTCATCGAGAGAAGCATGCTGTACAAACTGAGTGAAACCAATAGTATACGTTTCCTCTTTATCGGCGCCATTATTTTTTGGTTTATCGTCTGCTTTGTCTGTACCACAACCTGCAAGAAGCAAAATGGACAATAATCCAGCAGTGGCTTGTAACTTTAGATTTTTCAAATGAAATCCCCCTCTTTTTCTGGTAAATCCCGATGTATGCTCCTTTTTTGCGTTCATGTGTTAAATTAAATTATATACACAATTCAAAAAATTTCAATTAAAATTAGTAAAAATTTTTAGAAAATTTAGAAGAATAAGAGGTTTGCTTCTGTTATTTATATATGTATACTACTTTGGTACCGTTGACATACCTATCCATTTCATATTTTTTACGTTTTTATAGAAAATAACACTCATTTCCTTGTTACTAAGCCACTCAATTTCGATTTCTTGATACAAGATAATACTATATATTTACCTACAAGAAACAATTACAATCGAATTGTTATTGTTTCTTGTAGGTTCATTTTTAACAAAGCAGTTTATAGCAATCTAGAAGTATAAAGTAGCAATCACAAAAACAATCCCAGCCAAACAATAAAGGGCAATTACCCATGTTGAAGGTATCAATAGATATAATATGGCACTACAAATAAAAACTAAACCACTTATATTACCAATATTTTTCCATAACATCATTGAATTCACACTTTCTTATCAGATGACATCACCTAATCTATTTTTTATAATTATAAAATTGAGTTATG
>NZ_JBALMO010000363.1:0-1816 GCF_036963345.1 Bacillus sp. JJ722 | reverse complement strand
ATATAAAACATTTATTATAAGAAGGATTTATCTTGATAATTTTATCGAAAAATGAAACGTATAGTCCTTTCTTCCGTATACTATAATAGAATTAGACTTCCATTTAATGATGGTGAAAAAAGGAGTTTTTTAATATGGCATCTCGTGATGACAGATTGTTAGCAACAATGATTTACGTTATTAGTTTTTTTACTGCATTTATCGGACCTCTTATTATATGGTTATTGCAAAAGGATAAATCTTCATTTATCGACTATCATGGTCGCGAATATTTTAACTTTTTCATATCTTATTGTGTGTATGGGCTTGTTTCATTTATACTTACCTTCATATTAATTGGCTTAATTATCGCGCCGATTGTTGGTATAGCAGCATTTATATTCACGATTATTGGAGCTGTCAAAGCTTATGAAGGTAAAGAATATCGCTTTCCGTTTATCTTTAGAATTTTATGATGTATAAAATATAATATTTTTCGTATAAAAGAAGCTGACTGAAGGGAAATACTACATCTAATGGTTCGTAGTGTTTCTGATCGGTCAGTTTCTTTATTTTTATTAATTAGGTGGTCAAATGAATATAAAGCAATGCTATCATACAACCGCAACTATTTATTTGAATATTTCTTTATTTACTGTTGCACTAAGTATCATCTTGTTTACAGTCAATTTAACGATTTTAGACAAGCATGGAATATGGGGTACAACTATTCCGTTTATGTTTATAAGTTGTGTTTATTTTGTATGTTTTCTTATTTATAAGAAAAGATATCAAAGTATACCTGGTGAAATTTCGGCGAGCTGTACAACACCTTTAGAAGAAAGGGATGTTTTGCTGGCGTTTATGCCTGCTCCTACACTGAGAGTTTTGTTATTTAATGAGAAAGGAAAGCTTCTTGGAGAAATTAATGATTCGAATACATCCTGGTATAATTGGATCATTCCAAATAGTATATTAGCATTGATGCCTAACTCATATGTATTAACCGATTCTAAAGGGAATATATTAGCGACTTTTGAAGTAAATGGTTGGTTTTCAAACGATATGAGTTTCTATGATGAAAAAGGTAACCAAGTTGGCAATTATCAGGAAGATTGGAAGCAATCGTTAGTACGTTATAAAGGCACAGTTCGGGATGATGATGGATCTATTCGAATGACTGTTGATATAAGCGGATTTTTGCAATCCTTCATTATACCTTCTGAAGAAGGAAAGATGTTAGTTTCTTACCAAAAGGGATGGATGCCTTTAGAGTGGGCAGAGAGGTTTAAACTTAATACACCAATCCTCACTTTTACGAATTTGACTACAAAAGAAGATCGATTATGTATTTATGGCTTATGTGCTCGATTATTAAGTCATTGTAAAAATTAGCATTATTTTAAGCGTATGATGAGTAATCGAAAAAATTCTTTGATATAATCTTAAAAAAAGTAAAGTGGGGTTACTATGAAGGGTTTAGAAGAGATTTTAGCATTTAATAAAGATTTTGTAGAAAACAAGGAATTTGAAGCATTCTCAACAGATAAATTTCCAGATAAACGAATGGTAATTATAAGCTGTATGGATACTCGTTTAGTAGAACTACTTCCTAAAGCGATGAATATTCGCAATGGTGATGTAAAAATCATTAAAACAGCAGGTGCTGTCGTTTCACATCCATTTGGAAGTGTAATGCGTAGTATATTGGTAGCAATTTATGAATTGAATGCAGACGAAGTATATGTAATCGGTCATCATGATTGTGGTATGTCAGCTGTATCTGTAGACAGCATGGTTGAAAAGATGAAAAAGCGAAATGTATCACCTGAAATAT
>NZ_JBALMO010000362.1:0-1508 GCF_036963345.1 Bacillus sp. JJ722 | reverse complement strand
TAAATCCTTCTTATAATAAATGTTTTATATAATTCTAATTTTCTTTGTTCAATCGGATGCTTAGTAATTCCAATCGACTTTAATTGTGTTATATACCATCCTTTAGAATGCTTGTACGCCACCGCACTTCCCCCTATCCCTTCATTTACTAAACAATATATGTGCAAAATAAAAAATGTATGACAAGCCTTTTATAGACAAGGTTATCGGAAAATTTCAAATTTTCATCTTGTAATTTTTATGTGATATAATTCTCTGATATGCAATAAGAATGGGGGGATTACTTTATGAAGATTACAAAGACAAAAAGAGAAAAAACCCTATTATTTTTACAAATTATGTTACCTGTTCTCGTTACACAACTCAGTTTATTTTCAATGACTTTCGCCGATACCGTTATGTCGGGGAACTATTCCTCAAATGACCTGGCAGGTGTAGCAATCGGTAGCTCGATATGGGTTCCTATCAATACCGGCTTAAGTGGTATTCTAATTGCAATTACACCAATCGTTTCACAATTAGTTGGTGCAAGAAAAATAAAAGACGTGCCCTATTCAGTTATTCAAGGATCTTATTTATCCATCATTATGGGCATCATCGTTATATTCATTGGTTTCTTCGCATTGAATCCAATCTTAAACAATATGAACTTAGAGCCCTATGTTAAAGAGGTAGCTCACGATTATTTAGTCGCTCTATCTTGGGGGATTGTGCCTTTATTTTTCTATAGTGTTTTACGAGCGTTTATCGATGCTCTAGGACAAACGCGAATTTCCATGTTTATTACACTACTAGCACTGCCAATCAATGTTATATTCAACTATTTCTTGATTTTCGGTAAGTTTGGTTTTCCAGAAATGGGTGGTGTTGGATCTGGCGTAGCTTCAGCCATCACGTACTGGCTTATTTTATTCATTGCAATCATTGTCATTATTAAGATTCATCCGTTTAAAGAATACAATATCTTTAAGAACTGGATTGCGTTCTCCTTCAAGGAATGCCTTTCAATTTTAAAAATCGGAATTCCTATTGGACTTGCTATTTTCTTTGAAACTAGTATTTTCTCAGCTGTTACCTTATTAATGAGCTCATTCGATACCATTACGATAGCAGCCCACCAAACAGCTATGAACTTCGCATCGTTCTTATACATGGTTCCATTAAGTATATCAATGGCATTGACAATTGTTGTTGGATTTGAAATTGGTGGTAAACGTTATAATGATGCTCGTGAGTACAGCCTAATAGGGACAGTATTTGCTGTAAGTATGGCGTTGCTTTTTGGTATCATACTGTTTTTCTTCCGAACAGAGATTGCTTCTATTTACACAAAAGATCCAGCCGTTATTTCGCTCGCTTCTCACTTCCTAATTTTCGCGCTCTTTTTCCAGCTTTCGGATGCTATTATGGCACCGATCCAAGGGGCTCTACGCGGATATAAGGATGTAAACGTTACGTTTGTGTTATCCTTTACGGCTTTCTGGGTAATTGGCCTTCCAACAGGTTAT
>NZ_JBALMO010000361.1:0-1964 GCF_036963345.1 Bacillus sp. JJ722 | reverse complement strand
CATGTTTATAGCAATAGGAAGCTTCGGTATTATCATTCCTATTTTACCTAAGTATTTAGAGTCCATTGGTGAAGGTGGAACGGCAGCGGGGCTAATGGTTGCTATATTTGCGGGTGCTCAATTCATTATGTCTCCTATTGCAGGGAAGTGGGCAGACCAATATGGTAGGCGAATTATGATCATACTTGGCCTAAGTGGACTAACACTGGCTATGTTTGTTTTCTATTTGAGTAACTCTATCTGGATATTATACTTATCGCGCATTATCGGTGGAATTGGGGCTGCGTTATTAGTTCCGGCTATATTTGCGTATGTAGCAGACATTACTACTATTGATCAAAGAGCGAAAGGAAATAGTTTGATTTCAGCAGCAATGTCCCTAGGGATAGTTATTGGCCCAGGTGTTGGAGGGTTCCTTGCGGATTTTGGAATTAAAATTCCACTTTTGATTTCTGCTCTTGTTGCAACAGTGGCTGTATTATTTTCAATAGTAGTTTTAAAAGAAAGTCGTGATACAAACACTGCAACTAACAATCAGCAAAATCAAGAGTCATTTATGAAGCAGCTTGGGCAATCTGTTAAAAAGCCATATTTTATCCCCTTAATTATTGGGCTTGTTATGAGTTTTGGCTTGATGGCATATGAATCTATACTCGGATTATTTGTAGACTTTCAATTCGGTGCTACTCCTCAAGAAATAGCCTCCATGATTACAGCAACAGGAGTTATAAGTGTAATCGTTCAGCTGTTTGTAGTGGATCGGCTTGTTCGGAACTTTGGTGAAGGATATGTGTTAATAATATTCATTGGTATAGCAACATTAGGTTTTCTTTTATCACTTTTTGTATCAACCTTCTTATTATTCTTTGTAGTAACATTATTGATTTTCTTAGCAACATCCATATTACGACCAGTACTTAATACAATCATTTCGAAGCAAGCAGGTAATGAACAAGGGTTTGCGATGGGAATGAATAATGCATATATGAGTATTGGAAATATAATAGGACCAATACTTGCTGGTCTTCTGTATGATGTTAATATATTCTATCCATTTATTCTTGGAAGCGCTATTCTTCTTATTACAATGTTTGTTTCTGTTTCATGGCAAAGAAAAAGTGTTCGAAGTGTTGGATAAAAGGCAAACTCTTGCACATAGTGTTAATTATTAGGTTATCAAATATTTTTAGCCTTACTCGAAATGGGTAAGGCTTTTTTTGTTTCACGAAGATTTACTAGTTTACTAGAGATAATTCTAAAATACCTTCAATTAAATCTTGAATTTATGATAGATATTACGATAATGAAAGCGATTGAAATATAGTTGTAATATTAATTAAATTGACTGTAACCTAACCCTTGAATCTATTTGATACACTACAAATGTTGATAAAATAAATAACCAATTTAACTATATTTAATTGAAATATTACTAACAACTTTTGGAGGAACTTGAATTAATGAAAAAATTGATCATCTTGACTACGTTAGCATTTGGTATTTTATTTTCTGGGATTTTTGGAAGCGTTGATGCGAGTGCTGCTAGTACAACTAATTATCGAGTAAATGCTGCAAACATTGGTCAAAAATTCATTGGTGTTCCATATAAATGGGGCGGTACTACCCCTTCAGGATTTGATTGTTCTGGATTCGTAGGATATGCATATAAAAAATCAGGCAAAGCATTACCTAGAACGGCAGCCCAAATGTACCAAAAAGGCACATCAATTGCAAAGAACCGTTTACAAAAAGGTGATACTGTTTTCTTTAGTACATATAAGAAAGGTGCTTCTCACGTTGGTATTTATGTTGGAAATAATAAGTTTGTTCATGCCTCTTCAAAGGGTGTAAAAGTTGATTCACTAAACAATTCTTATTGGAAGAGTAAATATCTTGGTGCAAAGCGCATTTAATTTAAAATGAAACTATAAAATATTTAATAAAAGGGGCTGTCTAATAAGTCC
>NZ_JBALMO010000360.1:0-6244 GCF_036963345.1 Bacillus sp. JJ722 | reverse complement strand
TGTATTTTCAAAAGTGACTATAAAATATTTGAGTTTAGCTAAAATTATATCACTATTAATAGTTAGAGAAGATTATTCAGATGAATAGAGAAAAGCAATCTATTTTTAAAATAAATGAGGGAGTACGGATGTACAAAGGACATTGTATTTTTTTTGATCCACTATGCATGCTATAAGCTATGTCGTAATAGTAAATCTCCTCAAGTCTCCATCCAAAAAAACATTTCCAAATCAGTGCCCTTTTTTACAATTTTTTATTTTGAAGCTGCAATAGAATGAAATTGCATAAGAAAATAAAAAACATGAGGTGAACATCATGGGTGTAAATATAATTGTTGAAGAACTGGCTAAGAAGTCGAGAGTAGCATTGAAAGCGCTTGAAAGTTATACACAGGAACAGGTAGATGAAATGTGTAAAGCAATTGCTCTTGCTATTGCGGATCATGCAGAAGAATTAGCTATAGAAGCGGTTAAAGAGACGGGGATGGGCAATTATAAGGACAAAATTGTAAAAAATATTGAAATCGGACAAGGTATTTGGACAACTATGAAAAATAAAAAGTCCGTTGGAATTATAGATAGAGATGAAGAAAAAGAATTAATGCACGTTGCACATCCAAAAGGCGTTATTGCATGTGTTATTCCAACTACTAATCCTACACTTACAGCATTAGGAAATGCTATGCTGGCGATAAAAGGAAGAAATACGGTCATTATTTCTCCTCATCCTCGAGCAAAAAATGTTTCTGTTCATACTGTGGAAATAATGAACGAAGCGTTAAGAAAACTCGGAGCTCCTGAAAATGTTATTCAAATTATTGAAGAACCAAGTATTGAACACACACAAGCTTTAATGAAAGTAGCTAATATTGTCGTTGCAACCGGAGGGTCAGCGATGGTTAATGCTGCGAATTCAAGTGGTAAACCAGCATTTGGTGTTGGTCAAGGAAACGTACAGGTTATTGTTGGTGATGACTATCATGACTTTGATAAAGTTGCGAAAAATATCGTTGAAAGTAGAAGTTTCGATGATGGATTGATTTGTGCTGGAGAGCAATCAATTATTGTACCGAAAAATAATGAACAGGAAATGATCGCTGCATTGGAACGAAATGGTGCATATTACAGTGCAGATGATGAAATTATTGAGAAATTTAAAAATGTTATTTTTGTAGATGGACATTTATCCCCAACTATCATTGGAAAAAATGCCGAAATGATTGCTGATCTAGCTGGTGTAAAAGTACCTGAAGAAACAAAAGTTATTGTCTTAAAGGCACATAAATTTGGACAAGAAGAAATGTTATGTGGTGAAAAACTGAGCCCGATCATTGCCGAACTTACTTATGATACGTTCGAAGAGGCTGTTGATATGGCGAAGACTAATCTTCTTTATCAAGGTGCTGGACATACTACGGTCCTTTACTCAAATGATCAGAAGTATATCGATTATGCAGGTGTTACTCTACCAGTAAGCAGATTGTTAATTAACCTTCCAGGACTTGCAGCAACTGGAGTGGGGATGACAAGTCATTTGAATCCTACATCAAGTATTGGATGTGGTTCATGGGGAAATAACAGTATTTCTGAAAACTTGACATATAAACATCTTATCAATATTTCAACCATTGCATCTCCACGTAAAGGGAAGCCGCTAACAGCTGAAGAGATATGGTCTAAGTAACATAATGGTCAAAAATGTATGCGCTTTAATTTAGGGAATACTGATATTCTGTATATAGAGGCAAACTGAAGATTCATTTCTTTCGTTTAATATGAAATATTTATCCCGTTCAAACCGGCGCTAAGACTCCCGCTTCAAAACGAAAGTAAAAGCGAAGGCGCTTAAGCGGGAGATAAAGCGCCAGTAAGAACCCGAATGGTTCAACTAATGATCGGTGGGGGGATGGACGCTCCCCCACCGATTAAAGATTCACTTTATATGGAGGTGGGTTGTAGTGAAAATTGCTGATTTAGAAGAAATTATTAAACACGCATTGCCACCAATTCAACCATGGATACGGCTAAATTCAAAGGATTATATTGAAAAACTAACAGATCTTAATCCAGTTTGTACAAAGTCAAATGCTCTATTCTATCAATTTACAACTGAAAATGTAGAGAAAACGGAGATTAATATAATTCCAGAACATTGTTCAAGCTTTATATTCAAATGTGATTCATCAAAAGCTGATGCTCTTTTCTTAGGTATTAACAGTAAATTGAAGAAAATAACATTGGAACCATACACCACATATTTTTGTGTGAAACCTTATTCCTCTTTTGGTACAAAAGGATGGAAAGCTTCTCCGGCAGAAGTCTTTGAAAATCAATTTGAACTGAAGGATGTATTAGAAACTAATGATCTTGAGTTTAAAATAGCGGAAGCATCTTCATTCAATGAAAGAGTTGCTCTATTTAAAGATCATTTCATTAAACAATGGGTGGATTATGACTATGAGATGAGTATGGAAGAATATTTAGCTATGATCCTTTATAAGAATTATTTATCTCTATCTACGGATGATATTGAAAGATTTACGGGATATAGTAAACGATATTGTAGAAAAAAATTTATGCTTGCATATAACATTTCACCTCAAAAATACATGAACATTATTCGATTTCAAAGTGCTACAAATATGCTATTGAATAAAAAAGAGAATTACAACATGGCAGAAATTGCCCATGAAAATGGATATTTTGATGAAGCTCATTTTATTAATGACTTTAAATCATATGCAACAATAAGTCCAAAAAGGTTTAGAAAGAATATTGTATAGTCATTTCTATAAACATTTTTCTACGGAAAAGTTTAACAACTACACCAAAGGTGGTTGAATAAGAACAAGAAATCGTGTCAGCCACCTTTTCACTTTAATAATGAAAGCTTTTTAACTTGATAGAAGTTTTACTGTGGATAAGTCGTCGGACGTCAGATGTAAACTTGTATTTGGTCTCAGTAGAGAACGGAGCTGTATTTTATTTCGAATATTCAGTAAATAAAAGGGGGTAAAGCCTTGCACGTGAAGAGTTTAGAGCAATTAATGGAACTAGCTAAAGACAAAGCCTCTAAGAAAGTGGCTGTTGTCGCAGCTGATGACTTAGATATTTTAGAGGTAATCGCCAAAGCGGAAGTAATGAACCTTGCTGAGTTTATTTTAGTTGGTGATCGAAAAAAGATAGAACACATCATTTCAGAGAATAGCTTGAAAATAAAAGTTGAAATAGTTGATGAAAAAGACCATAAGAAAGCAGCGGATCGTGCTGTTGATTTAGTAGTGAATGGAGACGCTGGAGTGCTTATGAAAGGCATGCTTCACTCATCTGTTTTTCTTAAAGCTATATTAAACAAAGAAAAAGGGCTTAACATAGGAAAACATATTACGCAGATTTCTGTGTTAGATAAAGAGGATCAGGGGGGGCTAATGTTTATTACAGACTGTGCAATTACAGTTAATCCTGATTTAAATGGAAAAAAAGAAGTGTTGGAAAATGCCGTGGATTTAGCTCATAAGCTTGGTGTTAAAACACCAAAGGTTGCAGTGCTTGCTTCACTTGAGGTCGTTAATCCAAATATGCAAGATACAATTGATGCGGCAGTGCTAAGCAAGATGGCAGAGAGAGGGCAAATCAAAGGGTGTATTGTTGATGGTCCATTTGCTCTTGACAACGCTGTTTCTGTTGAAGCGGCGAGAACTAAGAACATAACAGGTCCAGTCGCTGGACAAGCTGATATTATTGTTGTACCGAATCTTACGGTAGGTAACACGTTGACTAAATCACTTACTTATATGGCGAAAAAGACTGTAGTAGCTGCAACTGTAGGTACTGCTGTTCCAATCGTATTCACATCGAGAACGGAGTCGATGGAAGGGAAGCTCCTTTCAATTGCTTTAGCAACTTATGTTTCTTAAGAAAAATATAAATAAAGAGGTGGTAACATGTATAGAATTTTAGCTATAAATTTAGGATCAACGTCAACGAAAATGGCTTATTATGAAGACGATATTTGTATAAGCAGTATAACAGAAAATCATCCTACAGGAGATATTGTGAAATTTCCTGACATAATGGATCAGTTCAAATATCGTAAAGAAAGTGTAGAAAAATTTCTTAAGTTTAATGGAATTGAGAAATCATCACTGGATGCGATTGTTAGCCGTGGAGGTAATACAAAACCTTTAGAATCGGGTGTATACCGCATTACCAATGAGATGCTTATTCAGCAAGCTAGTGGTACGTACGGCCGTCATGCCTGTGATTTGGGCAGTAAAATAGCTTATGAAATGTGTGGAAATAGTAGGGTCATTCCTTTAGTAGTAGATCCTCCCGTTACTGATGAATTCGATTCTATAGCACGATTGTCCGGTCATCCACTATTTCCTCGTCAAAGCTGTTTTCATGCTTTAAATCATAAAGCTACAGCAAAGAGATATGCTCGTGAGAATGGACTTAAATATGATGAACTCAACTTAGTTGTAGCTCATCTTGGTGGAGGGATTTCAGTAGCTCCTCATAAACAAGGTCGTATGGTTGATGGCGATAATGCATTAGATGGAGATGGCGCTTTTTCCACAAATCGTACAGGAGGTTTACCAGCAGGTGCATTAGCTAAAATGTGCTTTTCAGGAGAGTACACGTATGAAGAAGTGACAAAAATGATTAATGGAGAAGGCGGACTTGTTGCTTACCTTGGCACGAGCGATGTTCGAGCTATAGAAGAGAAAGCGAAAACGGATGAAAATGCAGCATTGTGTCTTGATGCAATGATATATCAAGTATGTAAGCAAATAGGGGCTATGAGTACGGTACTCAGTGGCGATGTTGATGCGATATTGCTTACAGGAGGTATTGCCAATTCCAAATATGTTGTACAGAAAATTAAAGATAACTGTGGTTTTATTGCTCCTATTGCAGTATATCCAGGTGAAAATGAAATGAAATCTCTTGCTCGAGGTGCTTTAGAGTCTCTTCGTGGAGAAGAAATGATCAAAGAATTAGCGTAGTTTTTAAAAAATATTCTATCACGCACATGATAGATTCTTTCTAAATATCCAATATGTTTGTAAAAAGATACTGAAGTCGAAAAAACAATCTCGGTACTGACCTAAAAAAATTGAGACAAATAAAAACACCTTTCGTTGGAAAATGGGTATTGAATGAATATCTAATCAATGTGAGGTGTTTTTTCTATGGGAACAAGAGTTAGTTATCCGATTGAAGTGAAAATGAAGACTATACTGGATAACTCAAACTAGAATTTATGATTTAATATCAAGTATAGTTTAAATTGAAAAATATTAAATGAACTAATTGAACATACTGTTAACTACTTAGTGAAGAACTGTTTAATAAAGTGAATTGGTGGAAAAGCATGTAAATGAAATGTGAAATTTCAGTTCGTTTGTGTATTACAAACTTTAAAATTTTGAGGAGGTTATTTATGGGAAGAGTTGTTCATTTCGAGATTCATGTAAATAACATGGAACAGGCAAAGACGTTTTATGGAGAGATATTTGGCTGGACATTTCAAGACTGGAGCGACTATGCTGGAATGCCTTATTTTGGGGCAATGACAGGAAGTGAAAATGAACTTGGAATCAATGGTGCTTTAATGCAGAGGCAAAGTGCTTCAGATTATGATGTATCTGAAGCTAAAATCCTTAAACTTGGTGGAAAAGTTGCAAAGCCAAAACATGCTTTACCTGGAATGGCTTGGCAGGGATATTATTTTGATACAGAGGGTAATATTTTCGGACTGCATCAGCCGGATGTTAATGCTAAATAAGGCTTTCAAGATGGAAATGATTATTTATTGCTGGGTAGATAGCGTATTGTAGTAATTTTCTCTGTATTATGAAAGGTAGGTATCTGACCCTGACCCCAAGGCTTGGAAGTTTTTATTTGCTACGTGAAGGGCAGGTACCTTTTGTAAGGAGTAAAGTGCTGTGATTTATAAGGGATAAAAAGTATATACACAATTACATTAGTAGATATTTATTCTTTCCTTCCTTTTCACTTCTAAAGCATTCACAACAACCGCAGTAGAGGCATCACCTGTTACATTTACAGATGTTCACTCACATGATAGATTCTTTCTAAATATCCAATATGTTTGTAAAAAGCCCCTTAGATTGGAATGGCACTGACCTAAAAAAATGAGACAAATAAAAACACCTTTCGTTGAAAAACGGGTATTGAATAAATATCTAATCAATGTGAGGTGTTTTTTCCAATGGGA
>NZ_JBALMO010000359.1:0-4324 GCF_036963345.1 Bacillus sp. JJ722 | reverse complement strand
GATATAATTACAATATTAAAAAAGCATAAAAATAAACTAGAAGACAGTTCTATATATAAATCTTTCAAAAAAAGTCCAATTATTTTTATTTTTAGAAAGCTTTTCAATATTCAAATATACCTGAATAGGTTTTTAGAGTCTATATAGCAAATAATTACTTTTACTACTCTTATTGACCGTTTCACAAGTTGATATGCATTTGCACACATTGGTTGTAAAGTAACCAACTTATAAAATTTGAGCTTTTAACTCAATCAATAAGGCAACGAAGTTGCCAATCGGCATTTGACCCGGCTGTCCGTATGGCCTTGACTTTCCATTAGGAAAGTGGTCAAAACTTATTTGCTTGGAAAGACCCTCATACATGAATAATTGCTTTCCAAAAGTAACAACGAGGTTATTTTATCAATTGAAAATAAAATTAGCAATAGGAATTTTTAAAAAAATAAAAAAAACTTTTTAAAAAGAGCTATTGGCAAGTGTATTATTCTGGATCATTCACATCCAATAAATATATATACAGTCAAATTATTCATCAAAAACAGCAAAGGTTTTTTACAAAATATAGCATCCTTTAACTTTTCGAGAATAGTATAAAACTTGTAAATACAAATAATATGAATTAGAATATTCTAAGATTTCTACTATAAAATAAAATCGTTTCAATACCTTTTGGGAATCGACAAAAATATGTCATTTTGGTTTGAATAGATAATGTCAAATACTATATTACTATTATTTATATGAGATTTTTGTAATATACTACTTATGTCTGAGATTCAAGATATTAAATAGGCTTTGATCTACTACTTCAATAGAAGTGAGCTAGGAAAGCCCCGCCATTTTTCTTTATCATAATAAATGAATGGAGTGTTTATGATGAATTATAAACTACATAATAGTTTTTCTATTTCAAATAAGGTAGAATATTTAATCTTTTTTGATTTTGATGAAACGTACTTCCCTCATGCTTGTACCAAAGAGCAATTAAACAGTTTATGTGAGCTAGAAGAATACCTTAATAAACTTTCGAATGAAAAGTTTGTCAAAATCGGATGGGTAACTGGTAGTGACATTGATCAAATTGGTCATAAGATGGAGCGGGCAAAGATGTCCTATTGTCCTCATTTTATAGCTAGTGATTTAGGAACTGAACTAGTCGATGTAAACGAAAATGGTCAATTAATCCCTATAAAAGAATGGGAAAATAAACTACAGCATTCTAACTTTTCAAACTCCAAGATAGCAGAGTTAGTTAATGAACTTTATAATCAATATGAAATAAAACTAGTAGGGCAGACTCAATTAGGTCAGAAGCGTTACAAATCAAATTATTACTATATGATTAGCTCAGATACACAAACTGAAAGTGATTTAAATAAAATTAGGAATCTAGCAAAAATTAATGGTATTGGATTAAATATCAACCGTTGTAATCCTAAGGCGGGAGATCCAGAAGGTGCTTTTGATGTTGATTTTTTTCCTGATTTTGCAGGGAAGGAAGAAATCGTTAAGTTTATGATGAAACATCACAACGTCCCTTTAACTAACACAATTGCATTTGGAGATAGCGGCAATGATATCGGCATGCTAAAAGCAGTTCAACATGGCTATTTATTAGCAAATGCTACTGAAGAAGCTAGGCTATTACATAATAAAGTGGCATTATCTGATTATTCTAAAGGGATTTTAGAAGTTCTTAGAAAATTCTTTTCATAAATTTTTGTAAGAAGTGATGCTAAAGTATCAATAAACAAAGGAGTTTGGGACAATACTATTCCCAACTCCTTTTTTATATAAAATAAAGCGAGTATTATAACAGTTCTTTCACTTTAAACGTTACTATTCATTCCTTTTCAAATTCAAAAATATCTTGATTAATCAATTGACTGAAGTATCTATCCATTTCTTCTGCTGAAACACTTTTTCTATTCTGAAACCACCATATGCTTAAAGTTGAAATTACACCTGAATGGAATTCGATAATTAAATCATTAGGTATCGTATGATTTTTACAAAGTCGATTTAGCTCTTGATTCTCCTGTTTCTTTATTTCATGATTTTGAAAATGTATGCGGCTGATGAATTGCTCATCATCCATTTGTGACTCTATTATTTTACCAATCTCTTTATGATGTAAGAATTGTTCTATCACTTGAAACGGCTTACTTAATCGATCTAAAAGCGGAATTTTAAAAACTTCTTTTTCATATTGTTTAAATCCAGCTGCCAATAATGCATCTTTATCTTCAAAATGTTTATAAAATGTTGTTCGATGCACCATCGCACGATCACAGATTTGGTTGATGGTAATGGTACTATATTTCTGTTTTGATTGTGTCATTAATTCAAATAAAGACTCCCATAATAATTTATGTGTACGTCTGACACGTAAATCCAGCTGCCCCTCATTATTTTTCATCTACAATTCTCCTTATCTGTAGATTAATTATACAACCACTGAAAATTGATTCTCCCTCTTTAATCTACATATGTATATTATATTGAATATGATCTTTTGTATACAAATGTATTAAAAATAAAGAAAGCAAGAGGAAAAATCAATAAATGAATATTACAACCACGAGTTCCACTAATAGCAAAATTGATATCTCTACTATTAAACATACGCCCATTTTAATTGCATTAATTTTAGGTGCAATGGTCGCATTATTAAATGAAACATTACTTGGTAATGCTTTAACTGTATTAATGAGAGAATTTGATGTAACACCTTCCACAATTCAATGGCTTTCTACAGCCTACATGTTAGTTGTTGGAGTTTTAGTACCGATTACAGCTTTACTTCAACAATGGTTCACAACGAGACAAATGTTCTTAACCGCCATGTTAACTTTTTTAGTCGGTACTTTGATTGCTGGGTTTGCACCGACATTTGCTGTTTTATTAATTGGTCGTATTGTCCAAGCAATCGCCACTGGGTTAATTACACCATTACTAATGACTACGATTTTAACAATTTATCCACCTGAAAAACGTGGTGCCACAATGGGCTTAATAGCACTTGTTATGATGTCTGCACCAGCAGTTGGTCCTACATTATCCGGAATGATCGTTGATTCACTTGGGTGGCGCTGGTTATTCTACATGGTTATTCCTATAGTAATCATTTCAATTGTAATTGGAATGAAGTATCTTCAAAATGTTACAGAGTTAACACGACCAAAAGTTGATTATTTATCAATTCTTTTATCAACATTAGGTTTCGGTGGTATTGTGTATAGCTTTAGTGCTTCAGGTGATTCAGGATGGTCAGATCCTAAAGTTTATTACTCTTTAATAATCGGATCTATATCGTTATTAATGTTTGTTGTTCGTCAATTAAAAATCGATAATCCAATTTTAGAACTACGCGCATTCAGATTTCCAATGTTTACATTAACAATTGGGTTAATGTTCATCGTCATGATGTCACTGTTCTCAACAATGATGTTATTGCCAATGTTCTTACAATCGGTTTTACTTGTTACAGCCTTTAAATCAGGGCTAATAATGCTACCAGGAAGTATTATTAGTGCCATAATGGGACCGATAGCAGGTAAATTATTTGATAAATTTAGTCCAAAGCTTATTATCATCCCTGGTATTTTGTTAGTAGCTGTTGCAATGTGGCTATTTACTGGCATTAACCAGGAAACAACATCGATACAAATTATCTTGATGCACAGCGTATTAATGATTGGACTCATGTTTGTGATGCCAGCACAAACATATGGTTTAAATCAATTAACACCAGAGCTTCATCCACACGGTGCTGCTCTCTTCAATACATTACAACAGATAGCTGGAGCAATTGGCACAGCTATAATCATATCTAAAATGTCTTCAGGAACAACTCAATATATGGAAAACTCAGCGAATCCTATGGATCCTTTAGAACAGTTAAATGGATTAATATCTGGCTACCAAGGAGCATTTACGCTTGGGTTAATCTTTATAATCGTTGCCCTCGTTGCATCGTTATTCTTAAAAGGGAAAAATAAGAAAGTGAAATCCACTCAACTCTCTTACAATGAAAAATAAAAAGGGGCTGCCCCATAAGTCCCTTTGGAAGAGAAATCGTACAAATATGAGAAGGCCGAAATGCTGTTACATCAACATTTCGGCCTTTCACTTTTTATCCGTTTTAGGTTAAATTATCTCTTTTGAGACAGCCCCTTTACTATATCGTCCACCCTTACCTGTTCTTGAAAGGAAAAAGTTAGACAACAGGAAAGCATAAACTTAGTAATCCTACTATAATGATCCATCAGATCACTCGTTCAATATATAATTTAATAAATTAGTTAGCCACTATCTGTCT
>NZ_JBALMO010000358.1:540-2496 GCF_036963345.1 Bacillus sp. JJ722 | reverse complement strand
ACTTTGTATTTATGATAATGTTATGTTGTTAATTTATAAAGTTTATAAAATAAAAGATACGTTAAGTAAAAAATAAGGGATAAATATCACCTTTTTGTTTTCATTACTTTATCCCTTACTTAAATACTATACAAGCACCTATTTCCTTTATACTCATAACCTATTGCTAAAGGAGTGATCGAATGCCATGGCAATATAAAATTAGATATTTACTTGGTCAACCCGTTGGAATTTCACTTACAAATGGCCAAGGGACATCAGGTATTCTTTGTGGTATTTCTGATGGTAAGGTACAAGTTATTGAATATTTATATCAAGCACAGTTCGCTTTAAAACAATACGACTTTTATATGATTCAAGACATTAATGGATTCCCACCTTGCCAAAACCAACAACCTGTTTATTAANNTCTTCTAGAAAATAAAGATTTTTTCATCAGCTAGTTTTAGTTTTCTATATTAAAAATATCTCTACTAAAACAGCATCCTTCAGAACCAAATGCGACAAATTTTCTTTGCCCACACAAACGTGATATATCCAGAAATATTAAACCTTGTATTTTTCTTTATTTCCAAATATATTTAATTATGGAAGAACGAAAGTTTTAGAAATGGTACATTTTCGATATGTTGTACCATATTGTTTATTTGGCAGGAGGGTTTTGCTTTGGTTTTGAAGGAAAAAGATGTAATAGACGTGGCTTATCATTTTAATATAGAACATATTGAGCAAATTCAATTTTATCGAAATGAAGACAATATATTAGTAGAATTTTATAGTCATGGGCAGCAATTTTATTTGAAAGGCGAAGAGGCAAATGAGGAATTCACCCAGAAAACAGTTCAATTCGCATCGCTCATGAAGGAAAAAGGTTTTCCTTTTACAACATATTTATATACAGATTCAGGTGCACCTACCTTCAAATATAATAATTTTATATTAACATTAGAAGAAAAAATAGAAGGTACTGAAATAGAACAACTAACAATGTTGCAATTAAAAGAAATTGGTAGTCTATTAGGAAAACAACATCAATTATCAAGTCAAATAAACTTTTCATTTGATTCAGGCACCAGTTTTGGAATGTTTGGTGGAAATGCAACTGATTCTTTAGGAGATTATGATGAAAATGAATTATCTTTTCAAGATTTTATCAATGCTATGATAGGAAAAGACTTGGTAGATGACATTCAAAAGATATATTTAGAAAAACGCCAGCATGTAAAGGAAGTATGGCACTCATTACCGAGCGGACCAGTACAAGGGGATTTTTGTCCATATAATATGATTTTTTCTGAAACAGGCAAGATAAAAGGTGTATATGATTTTAATATTGCAGGGAATGAAGTATTTTTAAATGAATGCATAGCAGCTGGTGTTTACATATCATGGCACTATTCGTTTGCTGGAGAAGAAAGTCCATTAGAACGATTTCATTGCTTTATGCAAAGCTATGAGAATAGTCGTCCGCTAACACTTTTGGAAAGAACGTATTTCGATACGATTTTTCAAATCATTAGAGCATTTCGATTTGATCGTATCGAAGAAGGTATTGAAGACAAAGTTAGGCACAAAAAGTTTATTGAAGAAACATATGAAATATTAAATAGTTCGAGTGGATATATACCATGTAAATAAATGCAAAAGAGAAGCACCATAACGATAGACTACTTCTCCTCCAATCAATTTAATTAAAATAGCGACACTATTTAACAGTATATCAAACATTCGTTCCCTTGTATAATATTCGCTAAATTAGTATTTAGTGAACTTTTAAATGTTAAATGAATTAAATTGTTAGATTCATATTGTTGTCTTCAGACAACTTAGTCATGACCCAAACAATTTAGTCGTGACTGTGACAACTTAATAATGACTTAAACAATTCAGTCGTGACCTAAAAATCTGATTAGTAATAACTAATCGAGATTTTATTGTATATTGATAATAACTCAA
>NZ_JBALMO010000358.1:0-493 GCF_036963345.1 Bacillus sp. JJ722 | reverse complement strand
AAAAAAATTCTTATAAATTAAAGGACATAACATATTATAAATGACAAATATGTTATGTCCTTTGTTATTCAACTAAACCAGCTAATAGGTTGTCAATATCTTTCTCTCAAACATAAAAATTTTTATGCTATACTATTTTTAGGCATACCAAATAGCCCTCCAGATGTCTTATGGAAGGTTTTTCTTTATGTGGTTAAAAAGTCTTTCTAAGCTATATCTAGGAAATATTCTTTCCTCTTTAATAAAGCATAAATCCAGTGAAGAAGCTTATTAATACAAGCGACAATCGCTACTTTTGAAGGCTTTCCTTCTAATCGTTTCTTATCGTAGAACGCTTTGAGCTTTTTATTTCTGGAACTTCTTATTCCACACAAAATGGCTAGATATAAACTATGCCTTAGCCTACTGGAACCTCGTTTGGTTATCCGATTGGTGGTCGCTGTAAACTTCCCAGATGAATGGACACTAGGATCAATTCCAGCGTAGGCAACTA
>NZ_JBALMO010000357.1:0-3446 GCF_036963345.1 Bacillus sp. JJ722 | reverse complement strand
AATTAAAGATATTTCAACCTATTTTGAATTTTTCTTTGTATATTTCTTACATTTTTTATATTTTAATGAAAAATTCATTATTTTTATGGTTACTTCATACAACTTTCTATTTTACTTTACTGTTTGTAGAGATTCCATACAAAAATTTCTTATATCTTTACAAAGCTAAGACATATTATGTTGAACGGACTGATTTATATGGTAATTCATTAATGATATCTTCGTAAGTCAATACTAGTTTCGCTCCTTCTTGGATGAGCTTATTTGTACCTATTGATAAAGTACTATTAATATTCCCAGGTAGTGCAAATACCTCTCTACCTTGTTCCAATGCTTGAGATGCTGTGATTAAAGAGCCACTTTTTTCTTTTGCTTCTATAATAAAAACACCATCGCTTAATCCACTTATTATTCTATTCCTCATCGGAAACATCCATGGCTCACTCTTTTGTATTGGAGGAGTTTCAGAAAGAACTAGTTGTTCATTCATCATTTTCATCGCTAAAGATGTGTTTTCCCTAGGATAAATATGATATAAACCTCCACCTAATACTGCAATAGTTTTTCCCCTCGACTGAATAGCTGCTTTATGTGCACAAGTATCAATACCACTCGCTAGACCACTTACAATAACATATCCATCATTAGTAAGTCTAGGAATAATGGAGGACATAGCATCTAGTCCATATTGCGAAGGCTTTCTCGCACCTACTACGGCTAGGGTTTTCTCTTGTTGTAGTAGTTTTGTGTTTCCCTTCATATACAATACCCATGGTGGGTTATAAATGTGCTTTAAACGTTCTGGATATGCATCATTAAAAATAGTTAATATAATAATAGAATTCGATAGATACTCATTAAGTTTTTGATTAATTGGGATAGTATGAAGATCTTTATAAAAGAGAGTAAGTTGATGATAGGAGAGTTTTGGGAGAATTATTTGCCAATCATGGAGACTTCTTGTGAATATCGCTTGCAACTGTCTATCAACTTGTAAGATTTGTTTAATAGATTTCCAACCAATGCCTCGACAATGATGTAATAATATTAACCTTTTTTCATACTCTTGCAACTTTACTCCTCCTCTTAATTGTATAGAAAAGACACCCCCTGTTTTTCAAAGGGGTGACTTTTTAAACCTGTTTACTATTTTTAATTAAAGAGCCGAAGCAGCTTCATGAGTTTTACATTTGTCAAATAATCCTTTTTCTTTAAGAACAGAGATTAATGTTTCACCCATTACAGATGGTGTTTCAGCTACTTTCATACCGCATTCATTCATAACACGGATTTTCTCATCAGCAGTTCCTTTACCACCAGAAATAATGGCACCAGCGTGTCCCATACGCTTACCTGGAGGCGCAGTACGGCCGCCGATAAAGCCAACTACCGGCTTTGTCATATTAGCTTTAACCCACTCTGCAGCTTCTTCTTCAGCCGTTCCACCAATTTCACCAATCATAATAACTGCATATGTTTCTGGATCTTCATTGAATGCTTTTAAAACATCAATAAAGTCAGTTCCATTTACCGGATCGCCACCGATACCAACTGCAGTTGTTTGTCCTAGACCTGCTTGTGTTAATTGGTGAACCGCTTCATAAGTTAATGTTCCAGAACGAGATACAACGCCAATATGCCCTTTAGTATGAATATAACCTGGCATTATACCAATCTTACATTCTCCTGGAGTAATAACGCCAGGACAGTTAGGACCTACTAAACGAGTTTTCTTTCCTTCCATGTAACGCTTAACTTTTACCATATCTAAAACAGGAATATGCTCTGTAATACAAATCGCTAAGTCTAGCTCTGCATCTACTGCTTCTAAAATTGCATCAGCAGCAAATGGTGCTGGTACATAAATAACAGAAGCATTTGCGCCTGTTGTTTCTACTGCTTCTTTAACCGTATTGAAAACAGGCACTCCCTCAACAACTTGTCCACCTTTTCCAGGAGTTGTTCCCCCTACAATTTTTGTACCATATTCAAGCATTTGTTTTGTATGAAAAAGTGCTGTTGACCCTGTGATACCTTGTACAATTACTTTTGTATCTTTATTAATAAATACACTCATTATGAACCCCCCTAACTATTAACCTACTAATGAAACGATTTTTTGTGCACCGTCAGCCATAGATTCTGCTGCTGTAATATCAATGCCAGAATTCTTTAAGATTTCTTTACCTAACTCAACGTTTGTTCCCTCAAGACGAACAACTAACGGTACAGAAAGTCCAACTTGTTTTGCTGCTTCTACTACACCTTCAGCAATTACATCACACTTCATGATTCCACCAAAAATATTAACAAAAATACCTTTTACCTTATCGTCTGATAGGATGATTTTGAAGGCTTCCGTTACTTTTTCAGCAGTCGCACCGCCCCCAACATCTAGGAAGTTAGCTGGGTCTCCATTATAATGTTTAATAATATCCATAGTTGCCATAGCAAGGCCTGCACCATTTACCATACAACCGATGTTCCCATCCAAAGCAATATAGCTTAAATCGTATTTAGATGCTTCGATTTCTTTCGCATCTTCTTCTTCTAAGTCACGATATTCTACAATGTCTTTATTGCGATATAAAGCATTTGAATCAAAGTTTAACTTCGCATCAAGTGCCATTACTTTTCCATCGCCAGTTACTACTAATGGGTTGATTTCTGCAATTGAACAATCTTTCTCAACAAATGCAGTATAAAGGCCATTCATAAATTTAACAGCTTGACCTACTAGTTCATTTGGAATGTTAATATTGAATGCAATTCTTCTTGCTTGGTATCCCGTTAATCCAACAACTGGATCAATTACTTCTTTAAATATTTTTTCAGGTGTTTTTTCTGCTACTTCCTCGATTTCTGTTCCGCCTTCTTCAGAAGCCATTAGAACTACTCGAGAAGTCGCACGGTCTAAAACTAACCCTACGTAATATTCTTTCTTGATGTCGCAACCTTCTTCAATTAGCAAACGTTTAACCTCTTTACCTTCAGGACCTGTTTGATGTGTTACGAGTGTCTTACCTAAAATTTCACCCGCATATGTACGAACTTCATCAAGATTTTTTGCTACTTTTACACCGCCAGCCTTCCCTCTTCCGCCAGCGTGTATTTGAGCTTTAACAACACAGATTTGTGAACCTAGCTCTTTTGCTGCCTCAACAGCTTCTTCCACAGAAAATGCTACCTTACCATTCGGTACAGCAACACCATATTTTCTGAGGACCTCTTTCCCTTGATACTCGTGGATATTCATGTCCCATCCTCCTAATTAACACTTACAATTTTTGAAATATTGCGTCATTTGAAATAAAGTACTTCCAAACTCAATCATCAATAAAATTAGATTGCGCTTTCATTGTATAAAATGTGTCAAAACTTGTCTAGCAATTCTACTTAAAAAATCTCAAAAAAATATTATCAAAATATAAAATATACTACAGTAT
>NZ_JBALMO010000356.1:0-11717 GCF_036963345.1 Bacillus sp. JJ722 | reverse complement strand
ACATAGTATATACCTCTTTACTAATCAAGAACATTTTTTGACTACCGAGATTGTACTTTCTATATGTAATTCCATATTATTTTACAAGATAAATAGACTTCAATCAACTTCATATAAGTGTAAATCTATTACATAAAAAAAGTAACTTTACCGTAGTTTAATAGATTATTTTCAATTACATTTTTCTAATTATATTCTTCAATTAAGCGACGAATCTCCAATAAACAAATCCCCATCCCAGTGCCAATACAATAAGTACGATCAATAAGATTATATTGCTCTTCCTCAAAATATCCATCCCTTTCAAATATCCACTATTCCCCTTATTTGTGTCAAGAAGACTCTTCTTATCTAGCGATGTTTCGTATTTTCACAACTATCATATCAAACTTCTTCCTTTTATTGCGAAAAATTAGAATTATGGAAAAGTATAATAAAGTTTAGAAAATAATACAACTCAAGTCATATTGATTTATTGTACTTATTTCATTATGCTTGTGTAGTGCTTGTCTTAAATGCTTAAAAGTACTACACTTAAAAGTCGATAAAAACGAATCCTTTTCTGATTCTTAATCGTCTATATGTATTAAGGAGGTTTCAAAATGAAACGAGTAAGTAAAAAAATCATACTAGCTGTCATGATGAGCTGTATGCTAATGTTGCCAATACAAGCATTTGCGGATGCGCAAGTTGGAGATACGATTGTCACACTTGGGAAGAACTTAACCCAAGTACAGAAGGATCAATTACTAAAAGAAATGAATGTTGCTGAAGGTACAGAAGTGATTGAAATAACAAATGAAGAAGAACATCAATACTTAGGTCAATATGTTTCTAAGAGATTAATAGGAACAAGAGCCCTTTCTTCCTCAAAAACTACAATTGGCAAAAAAGGATCAGGGATTGTCGTTAAATCTCATAATATTGACTGGGTTAGTGATGAAATGTTCATTAACGCCCTAGCTACAGCAGGTGTTAAAGATGCAGAGGTTTATGTTACGGCTCCTTCACCAGTATCAGGAACAGCAGCACTAACTGGTGTTATTAAAGCTTACGAAGTATCTTCAAATCAGAAAATACCTGAAGAAGTGAAACAAGCAGCAAACGAAGAAATGGTAACGGCAGCAAAACTAGGAGATCAAATCGGTACAGATGAAGCATCAGCATTAATGACGCAAATCAAAGAAGAGATTTCAAAAAATCCTCCGCAAAATGTCGAAGAAGTTCAATCAATCGTTGAACAAACATCTAAAGATTTAAATATCGAATTAACAGAAGCTCAACAACAAAGCTTAGTTGATTTATTTAATAAATTAAAGGATCTAAATATCAACTGGGATGCAGTTGGTGATCAATTAACAAATGCAAAAGATAAATTAACAGAATTCCTAAGCTCAGAAGAAGGTCAAGGCTTCTTAGATAAAGTGAAAGAATTCTTTGTTGCTATAATTGATTGGTTTAAATCATTATTTCAATAATAACTAATTGAGGTCGAATTTTATTTTCAAAAAGTGACATTCGAATGCAAACAAAAAAATCATCTCATAGGGATCGCCCCTACTGAGATGATTTTTTTGTTTTTATTTATTTACCGTTTCACCTAATGGTAAATCGAGCTTAATTAAATCTTGTAACGTTTCTCGTTTAATAACTAAATAATCTTTTCCATTTTCCACAAAGACAACTGCCGGTCTTGGTATACGATTATAGTTATTCGCCATTGCATAACCGTACGCACCTGTACAGAAGACCGCTAGAATGTCATTTACATTGGCTCTCGGAAGAGGTAAATCCCAAATTAACATATCTCCGCTTTCACAGCATTTTCCTGCAATCGAAACAGTTTCTTCCACTTTATCATTCATACGATTCGCAAGCACTGCGTCATATTTAGCACTATATAAAGCTGGACGAATATTATCGCTCATTCCTCCATCTATTGCTAAATACTTTCTTACTTCAGGAATTTCTTTGTAATTACCAGTACGATATAAGGTCGTTCCCGCATCACCTACTAAAGATCTACCCGGCTCAATCCAAATTTCAGGAACATTTAAACCTAATGCGTTAGCTTGCTTTTGCACTTCTTTAACAATTTCTTCTACATACTGAGCTGGAGGTAGAGGTTGATCTTCTTCTGTATAACGGATCCCAAATCCACCACCAAGATTCAAAACTTTTGCTTCGAATTGATATTCATCATGCCATTCCTTCAACTTTTGCATTAACTTATCCGCTGCAAGTAAGAAACCTGCTGTTTCAAAGATTTGTGATCCGATATGGCAATGCAATCCTAATAATTCAATCGATTTACTATTCATAGCGAACAACATCGCTTTCTCAGCTTGACCGTTCTGCAAGTGAAAGCCAAATTTCGAATCTTCCTGACCTGTTACAATATAATCATGGGTATGAGCTTCCACTCCTGGCGTCACTCGCAATAGAATAGGAATTTGTTTATTTCTTTTTTGACATAATTCCTCTAGCTTAAATAGCTCACAATCATTATCTACTACAATGCAACCGATGTTTTCATCGATTGCCATGATGAGTTCTTCTTCACTTTTATTATTTCCATGAAAATGAATTTTCTCTTTAGGAAAACCAGCTGCTAATGCTGTATATAACTCACCAGCTGATACAACGTCTAATGATAATCCTTCTTCTTCTACTAACTGAATCATCGCGATTGATGAGAATGCTTTACTTGCATATGCCACTTGTGCTGAAACACCTAATTTTTCAAATGTTTCTTTAAAGCCTCTTGCTCTCTCTCTAATTAACGCAACATCGTAAACATAAAGAGGTGTACCATATTTCTCAACTAGTTCAACCGTATCTTTTCCTCCAATTTCCAGATGACCTTCATTATTTACTTTGCTAGTACCATATAAGTACATTGCCCTCATCCCTTCTCATCAAAACTCAGATTCTAAGCTAACTATTTTCCCAATAATTACAAAATAGACAGCAACATTTCAATCACTGTCTACTTACGTACATCATATAGAATAGAATTAAATTAACATAATAATCTTGCAACTTCAAGGGGCTATTAATTAATTTTTCGGTTGTTTGTAGCGATTTTGAGGATGCACAATACTTGGTCGTACTTTCGAACCTGGCATTGATCGTCTTATGAGTATCTGGCTAAAAGCTTTTGGACTAAAAGGTATAAACGGCCATAAGTAAGGTGTATTGATTGACCTTGTTCTTACTAGACAAAGAATATATATTGTGATACCCATCACGAAGCCTGGCGCTTTAAAAATGGCAACAGCCAAAAATAAACATAAACGAAATAACTTGTTCGCCACGGATAATTCCAAGCTTGGTGTAGCGTATGTTCCAATAGTAGCTACTGCGACATACAAAATAACTTCATGTACAAACATTCCTACATCTACGGCAATTTGACCAAGTAGGACTGCGGCCACCAAACCTAGCGCAGTCGATAATGGTGTAGGTGTATGTATAGCCGCTAATCTTAAAAATTCCACACCAATTTCTGCTATAAGAATTTGAAATAAAATAGGTATATTTGTTTCTTCATTTGGTCCGAGAAAAGCTATTTTTTCTGGAAGCATGGACGGTTCCAAAACGAAAAGATACCATAAAGGGATTAAGAATAAAGAAGCGAAAATTCCAAGGAATCGAACCCACCTTATAAAAGTACCAACTGTGGGTGATTGTCTGTATTCCTCAGCATGCTGCATATGAAGAAAAAATGTAGTCGGTGTAATAATCACACTAGGAGACGTATCAACATATATCAATACATGACCTTCTAGTAAATGAGTGGCACCAACATCCGCCCTTTCTGTATACCTTACTAACGGATATGGATTATACCCTTGCTTAACAATAAATTCTTCCACTGTTTTATCTGCCATTGTCAATCCATCGATTTTAATTTCTTGAATTCTTTCTTTAACAGTCTCTACTAAATCAGGATTTGCCACATCCTTAATATATCCAATTACAATATCCGTCTTCGAACGCTCTCCTACTTTCATAATTTCAAAGCGTAACCGCTCATCATGAATTCTTCTGCGCGTTAAAGCCGTATTAATAATAATATTCTCTACATAGCCATCTCTTGAACCTCTTACTACCTTTTCCGTATCTGGCTCAGCAGGTTGACGACCTGGATAACTTCGAACATCAACAACGAGACCATATTCTTCACCTTCAATTAGAAAAACAATTAGTCCTGTTAAAACTTGATCAACTAACTCATCCAATGTCTGAATATTTTCCACAGATTGGTGAACTAATCGATTTTTTATTACATCAAAGGTGTGTCTATTCTTACGTTCATGATCATTCAACTCTACTAATTCTTCTAATAGTTGAACAATAAATGCCGTATCACATAAACCATTCACATAGTAAAGATTTACTTCTTTTTTTAAAATCGTAAATTTTCGAATGCCCAAATCGAAACTCTCACCTAACCCTACTTTATCTTTCATAAATTGTTCAGTTTCGGCTAGCTTTTTTGGTATCGGCTTTTTCTCTTCATTCTTCGTTGTCATAATATCCACTCCTTTCTAAAATCAATTTCACAGCAAGTTTAGTAATGGGCGCACCTTTACTATAATGGTCTTTCATTGCCATCTTTCCGACATCTCCAACCCCTACAACAATTGGTACATGCAAAGAATCAATACTATACACTGTATCTCCAGTTATTTTGCCTACATCCATTTCTCGAAGGCCAAATTTATCTACACCAAACTCCGTCAATTCACCAAATCGATCAATACAAACATCTACTTTTGTCCATTCTCTTTGCCTTGTCTTCGAAGCAACTGCAATAATACCTAACACCTCAATATCACGATGTTCACAAATGTATTTCATCGCTTTCTCTCCAATACCTTCTCCAACATAGCCACTATCATCTACCATTACTAAAACTGGATCATAGGCTGCTTTTTTAATCAGCTCAACAATTTCCGAACCACTCAATACCGTTGGATTACCATGTGACAAAGAAATACATCTTCCGCCAATTTCTTTCGCAACCATTTCAACAGTCCGCTTTGCATACTCATCGCCATCCGTTATTAATATGACTTTACGCTTTTCGCTCATGAATGGTTATCCTTTCTTTCGTTTCTATAGATCAATGAAATATATCCATTGAAATAATGAGCCACATATCTTCCCTAATACTATTGCCATCAATAAGTAAATGATTTTCTCATGAAAGCCAATACGCTTTGCTAATATAGGCAATACATTTAATACCTCCGTTAAAGCAGCTGCAAGCATCCCATTGAATACTCCATTTAAAATTCCAATAAAGCCCATAATAATAACTGGTACATGTAGCGTTATGTAATTAAGACTCGCCCATCCACCTACAACTACACCAGCTATTACACTCAATTCATAATAATGAATTTTCGATTCTGTTTTCGTTAATTGAGTGATTCTCGGAATGACCCCTAAAACAGTTAAGAAAGCAACAAAGCCCGATCCTACTGCAAGTCCACCAGCAAACCCAACGAAAAGAATGCTAATGATCTGAAGAATCATCAATATGTGTCGTACTTTCCTTATTTTCATTCATCATGACGTAGCGATCCAAATCTTGTTGATAATTAAACATCTCAACTTCTAATGGACTTGGCTCCTCATTAAATCTTTTCTTAAAAAAATGATTAAAGAACAATACCATCCCAACACCTAAGCCAATGCTATAAGGGATTTGCAATAAAAGTGGTTTCTGCTCATCTTTTCCAGTCATTAATTTATAGAGCTTCTGATGAACAATGGGCATACTAACATCTTCATGAAAGTTCATAATAGTAATAGCTGCTCCTACAAATAAAAGGAGCCAAACAAGAATAAATAGTCCGATATTATGCTTTCTATCTTTCTGTTTAACTTCAATGATCGTTTGATTCGGTCCTACTCCTTGGATTTCTACATTTTTATACACTTGAAGCACACTTTCTACCAACTGTATAAAATCGATAATAATAATATTGCGATCTGCTTTTGTTATTTCATAAATTTGATGATTAAGAATACGTTCAACCGTAAGCTGAGGACCTATCACTTTTGCAATATCCTTAACATAAATAGTTGTCTTCCCTTCCACTTCCAAACGGTTACGCATTCTGACATAAACTAACTGATCCATATACTCACCCTGACTTAAACATGCTTATAGTGCTAGTATGGTTACGAAAGGAAAAACAATGCAAAAAAACCTACGCCTCCAAAAATTAACAATAAAAAATTAGCTTCGGCTATTTAAACAAAAAAACCGATGTTGATTGATCAATTAAACATCGGTTCTGAACTTTTATGGAAGTGTTACAGTAATTGGTTCATACATAACAGGCTTCGGATATTTGTAGGTAGCAATAAATAACTCTTCATTTTCCTTTACTTTAAATACTTCTTTATATTGATTTCCTTTTATTCTGTATACACCTTCTGAGTTATATAATCTTGAGCCTTCTTTATTCTCAAGCCAGATTCCATTATGCGATAACGTATCATCAAATTGAAAGTCACTATTCATACTAAAATAAACCGTCAATTTACTATCATTCTGTTCGATTTTCTGCACATTAATAGAACCTATTTCTCCTTGGTCAAGGATAAATGGTAACGATTGACCTTCTATTGGCTTAACGACTTTAGGTAGTTCTTCCCCATTATTAGAAGGAATCGTATACGGTATAATAGTTACACTTTTTGTGCCTTCCGGTAGCGGCTCATACATATGTTTATATCTATTACGCTCTTTACCTTTTATTGCATTCTCTCCCGTACCCATACCAGTAGCTCCTAATGAATTGATGAGTTCTCCCTTATCAGTAAGTAGCTGATAATAAATAGAAAAATCCATATGCTTATTTAAATAATCTGTGTCCTCGATCGCCTCAAATGCTAATTCCGTTCCTCCAATTCCATATGAAAGAGATTTAAAAGTTACTTCTGATTTTACAATTGTTCTTGTTTGAGATGACTTTGACTTTACAACTGTCATATCATTGGACGATTTCACTTGAAAAGAAAAACTCCATTTGGCTGCTTTATCTCCGTATTCAGAAAATACTAACTTTGCATTAAACTTCTCAGGAAAGTCTTTCACAATTGGTTTAACTTCTATAAACCCTACATAATAATTAGGATTTACATAGTAGCCGCTACCACTGTGACTAAATCTTAAATCTTCCATACCTTTACCATTGATTTGAAGGGTTTCATAGAACTCATCGGACTCAAGCGAAGGTAGTGTAGATTTTCTTGAGTAACCAATTACAAGGCGTGTTCCATCATAATAAGCATCGTGCACTGTAAATGTTGTACCTTTTTTAGTAACAGATTGATCAATATTTAATGCCAAGTCATGTTCTGATATTGCCTGTAATCCTTTATCATTTCCATTAAAGTAATGGCCAATGATCGGAATATGAGCAACTAAACTTGCCATTGTAGGAGATATATATGCAGAGCCAATAAGAACAATACACGCAACTACCGCAACACATAGCCCTCTCTTTATATAGCTTTTATTTATTTTTTTCTGATTAGTACCATGTAAGGTGATTGTATCAGCAATAATTTGATCGAGTTTTTCAATAGGTACAGGAATTTGATCGATTTCTTTCTTCATTTGCGGGAAGTCTTTATTCATTTATACAGCCCTCCTCGATTTTCATTCGCAATAATTGCAGCCCTCGATGGATGTGAGTCTTTACCGTTCCTTCAGGGCATTCTACGATTTCTGCGATTTGTTTGATCGAATAATCTTTATAATAACGAAGTAATAAGACCGTCTTGTACTTAACATCTAACTCTTCTATTGCTTTTAGCAAATCACCATCGTCTTCTTGCATCGTATAATACTGGCTTCGACTTTCTAGTATCGATTTATCCATTGGAATCACCCGTTTTTGTTTTCTTAAAAAATCATAAGCAGTATTAATTAGAATACGTGTTACCCATGTAGAAAAATACTGTTCCTCTTTCAAATCTTTAATAGCGATTAAAGCTTTATAAATGGTTTCCTGAAAGATCTCCAGTGCGTCATCTTCATTTTTTACATAAATACGAGCCATTTTATATAATCGAACTTTCTCTTCGTCTATTAATTGTTGAAAAGCTTGTGTATTCCCTTTTTTAGCGCGATGAACCAATTTTATTTTATTCAGAATTTCCTCCCCCTTTCTATCTATTAGAGAATTACCCCTTATAAAACGTTTCAATATTTATAAAATTTAGCATAAAAAATATAAAATCGTAATTTTCATCATCTACGAAAGATAATACAATAAAAAAAAGCACCTTGAAGACTCATTAAATAGCTTCAAAGTGCTTTAAGCATTATTTATGAATTTACTACTTTACTATCTATCTCAACGTGAGTCATCCATTCAGATTGACATAGTCTAATTTTAAATAAAGTCATAGCATCATCAAATATTTCTGGGTTTTCTTTCATAATACGTAATGCATCTTCTTTTACTTTTATATCTTCATGCGCTTCATCTATACGCTTATTCAGTTCCGCAAATGGTTGAATAAAGAATAACGCTAAATCACGCTCAATTGCTTTTTCAAATATATCAAATTCTAACAGGAATTTCGAAACAATCGAAGTTGTCGTTTCAGCGTATTCCTCATTCTCAACAAACTTCTTATATTGATTGTACAACATTGTCTTGTTTTGAGAGAGTGCTCCAAATAGTTTACCAGCACTTTTCAAAATAAACTGTGATGGCGTATGGCGAAGTAAGATATTTTCTCTTTCAACGATCACCTTGCTAGTCATACGACGAATATCACGTCGCCAATCTTCAAGAACTTTAAAATCTCCTAAAAGAACAACCTTCTCTTCACCGTAAATGACATTGAAAGTTTCAGACATTTCATCCATATAGTTCTTGCTTTCAAATAATTCTTCTGTCGAAGATTGAATCCATTCATTTAAAGAATCAATCATTTCCGGGAAAAGTGAATTCTCTACATAGTCTTGAATACGATTATTCATTTCTTCATTTAACTCTAAATGAACTTTACGGAAGTCACTATCTTCGCTAAGTAGTTCGCCACACTCTTTTAAAATTTGAGGAATTCTTCTTTCCATTCTCTCTTTAATATCATCCTTAATTGTACGATACGTACGACGAATATTAGCAGTTTTATCTTTTTTGTAATCTTCCAATTGAACAGTTGAACCATTAAATTTAGTTAACATTTCTTCATTCCAATTAATAGAATCTGTGTATGACTGTTCTTTTTCAACACGCTTCTTATAAAGTGCAGCGATCGTGCGACGAATAACTTGCAATAATTGATTTGTACGCTTTTTCTCTTGATTTACTTCAATCTTGAAGCTTGAGAATAACTCCATTAGTGACGACACTTGCCCCGGAATTTCATATTTAGAAGAAAATGCAATAACGTTTGCATTCGGCTCATATTGAACAATTCGGTTATACGTATCTTCGACCATTTCCTTTGCTTCCTGTTTGTTATAAATAGTATCTAATTTTGTTACAACAAACGAAACTGGTAAATGAGGTGCTTGTTCCTTCATTCGCAACAATAAATCACGTTCTTGTTCTGTAAAAGGATCTTCTGCATCTAAAATAAATAGTAAATAATCGGCGATTGGTAACATTTCCATCACTTGCGTTTCATCTCTTCTACCTCTAAATCCAGGTGTATCGATTAAAGCAATTTGATATTGTTCCAAAACATCCGCTGGGAATCCAAAATCAACAATTGTATCAGAATTTAACGGATTTTCACTATTAATTAGGTGAATTCCATCACTTACTTCCATCTCAGAATGTATAGTATCATTTGAAATCATCGTCACATGCGAATCTATTGCATTTTTTATTCTTACAGTATTCTTTGTTGGTGCATCAAATAGCGACTGCCCTAAAACAGAGTTAATAAAGGTTGATTTTCCAGTACCGTTCACACCAACAACTACAACATTTTGTTTTTGTAAATCTAATATATCTTGTACAAACCACCGCATTTTTGTGCCAATTTCCACCTTATGACGACTTGCCCATTGGGCAATCGAATCAAATAATTCCAAACTGTCTTTTAGCAAGCTCTTTTGATCTTTGCAGCTCCAGATTTTTTGCTCTACCAATTGAACGGTTTCTTCATTAATTACTCCTGGATAGAATTCGCTCCATGCAATTAATGTTGAATATGCAGATAAAGCTTGTCCAGGTTGAACAATATTTGTCCAGTTAACTAACAGCCTTGGCATGATATTCGTAATGTCCGGCAATTCAAATTCTCCACTTACGATACGTGTAAATGCCTCTTGAAATAATCTTGAAATGATATGCCAAGAACTAGATTCTTGAGTGTTTATTCGATTCAATAAACTGTTAACTACTTCAATCCAAGCGATGAAAGTTTCACCGTTTTCATAGCTTCTCCAAAGTGAAGCAACTAATTTTTCAAAGCGAATATAATCATTTTTATACACTACTTCAAGCACATTGGCGAAGTATTCCGGTTCCATTTTTTTCGTATAGCCTGCATCGATATATTCCTTTAAGATGTCAAACCAATACTCTAATTCAATACGAATCGACTCATTAACTGCAAGTTCCACAGCATTTGACCAATCCATATTTTGTTCAAAGAATACACGTGCAACTTCTGTAATCGTTTGGTAATCAGGATTGATTTGTACCGCATGCTTAATAGACTCTACTGCTAAATCCTGCTTCTTATCAGCAATATATACTTCAAATAGCTTAAGTGCTATTTCTGTTTGCAATACTAAGCTGTCTGTTTGAATGGCTTTATAGAAATCAATAGCTGTCGCAAATAACCCCAATTCAAAATATGCGTCACCTACGTTTTTTTTTGCCCATGGTTCTAATTCATTCGAAATATTTTCCCATTTAAAAATCGCTGCTTCATAATCTTGAAATCCAAAATACACTTCACCTTGTGCGAAGCGAATATACGATAAATCGGTTAGCTCTTTTCTATTTTCTTCCGCAAACATTACTCCAAGTGCTTCAACTGGGTTGTATTGTTCGTAATCGACTAATAATGTTTCATTATATGTTTTTTGACTTAAACGTTTTTCAAGCGTCATATTAATCCCCTCAATATACTTTTTTTAAGGCTTTTCGCTAATTCATCTCCTGATATTTCATAATATGATGAGATTTTTATTCACAACGAAGGATCATTATGTATCTACGTACTCATACAGCTTCTATACCCTATTTAAGTATTCTAGCAAACTTTTTATTACAATTCGTTTCATTTAGCTTTCATTTGGAATACATTCTCTTCAACGACTGTAATAATAAGAATGATTTTATTTATTCAGATAATTAAAGGACAATAAAGCTTATATATCCTTAGGCTATCATACTCTCTGAAAAAAGCTATAAAAAACAAATCATTATATAAAATATTTGAAAAAGCTGTTTCGAAACGTCAGTTCGAAACAGCTTTTCTATACGTATTAATGCGCTGGTAAAAAGATCATTTGAATTAAGAAAATTACACCGAAAATATATATAATAGGGTGTACATTCTTACCATTACCACTTACAAGTTTTAATAATGGGTACGTAATGAAACCAAACGCAATCCCTGTAGAAATACTAGATGTTAAAGGCATTGATAAAATAATGATAAATGCCGGAAATGCGTCATCAAATGAAGGCCAATTAATCTTTGATAAT
>NZ_JBALMO010000355.1:1193-2470 GCF_036963345.1 Bacillus sp. JJ722 | reverse complement strand
ATAAAAAGTAATACATTATATTGTACGATTATTACATTATAACATACAACGAAAAGGGAGGTCTAAAAAGTGCCTTTATTATCATTTTTGTTATTTGTTTTTGTTTCCAGTTTTACTCCAGGTCCAAACAACATCATGGCAATGGCATTCGCGAACAAACATGGACTAAAGAAAACAAGTAAATTTTGTTTAGGAGTTGGTTCCGGCTTTTTTGTTATCGTATTATTGTGTACTTTTTTTAATCTTGTACTTACAAACATTATGCCAATTATAGAATTCCCCTTAACCATATTAGGTGTAGCGTATATGTTATATTTGGCATTTAAAATACTTACCAGTAAAGGAAATGATGACGACAGTAATGATGGAAGTAATAAAAACTTATTCATTATAGGTGCGTTGTTACAATTTGTTAATCCAAAGGGCATTCTTTTCGGAATTACAGTAGTAGCAACTTTCATTCTTCCTTATTACTCTTCCTATTTCAGCTACTTTATTTTCTCGCTATTCTTAGGAACTGTTGGTGTTATGAGTACATTCAGTTGGAGTTTATTCGGTTCAATTTTCCAAAAATTCTTACTTCAATACGAACAACAGTTTAATATAATTATGGCACTGTTATTGGTTTATAGTGCTATATCAATTTTTTTCAAATAAGAAGATTGCAAATAAGAAGGTGACTCCGTGTAACCTCGATTCACCTTCTTGGATATTATATCCATTTTACTTAAAGAGTTTATTGACGTAACTTTATAACAAGAGATTTGAAATCTAATTTGTTTTAAATTCACATAAAAACCTTTCAACCATAGGATATTTTTCACCTAATGAAGTTACTTTAAAACCGAGGTTTCGATAAAACTCTACTGCATCCTTATCAGTTTCGGCAATGATGGTAGTCAATGAGAATTTTCCAAAGAGAAACTTGATCAATCTGCTTCCTATCCCATTACTTCTTTCTTCAGGTGCAACAGCAATATGTTTGATCTCACAGATTTTGGCGTTTAATTCTATTCCTATACAGCCAACAATATTATTCTCTTTCACTAAACCAAACAATTGTTGATTTGAAGATTGAATGTAATTTCTATACACTTTGTCAACCTTATTGACAGAAGTTGCATATGATAATAATTTTATTACTGAAGCTTGCGGGGGTATTGAATTGATTTCTACTATCAAACGATCACCTTTTTCAAAAACACTATATAACTAATCAGTATTGCAGTTTTTTCGCTTTTTTAATGCTGAAATGTAAAGTTGAACCAATCGGGTTC
>NZ_JBALMO010000355.1:241-1148 GCF_036963345.1 Bacillus sp. JJ722 | reverse complement strand
GTTTGAACGGGATAAAAGAGTTGATTTTTTCTAATACAAAAACGGATTCAGGTGGTAAACTCATAATCTCAGAGAATAAAATATTCCGATAGTCAATATTACTTTTATTACTACTTGTCATAAGCGTCATACTACTTTTCTCTATTGCATTCTCCAGAAACTTCCTCTGATTTAATTCCGTTAATGTTGTAAAGCATTTTTTATCAATAACTTGTCCTTTAGAAACAAACATCAGTTTATAACCGTTAGGAACATCAAACTTCAAAAGGATGTCCTTCTCAAGTAATTCCTCATGTCTGTTAATTCCACTTTTCAAATATTGAACAGCTTGTAAAATATCTCGATATTTCGATGCCACTTCAAAGCGACATTCTGTTGCTGCTTCTTGCATTTTTCCCTTCAATTGTTTTGCAAAGCGATCCATCTTTCTTTTATCTGAAAATAGTTCTTTTATTACTATTCTATTTTTCTCTTTTTCTTCATTCGACATTGAAATGGGCAGTACATGATAGTCAAATTGATATTTTCTTTTATCCTTTTCAATTGGATACACATTTTTGAGTTCATCGATCATCTGTTGGAGAACATGCTTGCTTCGAAAAGGTCCATAGCAATGCTTCTCTCTTTCGTGCACAACTGACAAAGGTACTGAACGTTGATCCAAACCAACTTTCACAAATACATATCGACTATCATTTTTCATTTGTACATTAAAATATGGTTGAATCTCTTTGATGAGTTTACATTCAAGAAGCATTGCTTCCAAATGCGTATCTGTGATAACAATCTCAATATCTTTGATCAATGGTACCATCTTCATTACTTTTTCCCACTTTGGTGATTTTACAAAATATGATTTCACTCTTTTTTCGAGGCATTTACTTTTTCCAATGTAAATAATATTCCC
>NZ_JBALMO010000355.1:0-186 GCF_036963345.1 Bacillus sp. JJ722 | reverse complement strand
GAATCAAGCATTTTATATACACCCGGTTTTTTCGGTACTTTATTCAATTTTTCTATTAATATATCTGTAAGTTCAACCAAAGATTCTAGCCTCATTTCATTTTTTGTTCTTCTATTAAGAAGATATTATCACTATTAATTGATTTTAGCTCAAAAAAAAGACTCGGCTCTACTTTTATTGTTTAAG
>NZ_JBALMO010000354.1:411-3020 GCF_036963345.1 Bacillus sp. JJ722 | reverse complement strand
GGGGCTGGCTGATGGCGGAACAACAAACGGACTTAACGGCAGAATTACTTAAGCAGGCGCTAGATATGCGCGAATCCCTCGCGATAATTAGCACGAAAACGGACGGCGTACAGTCGACATTGACCGAAATAAAGCACGAGTTGTCGCAGGTAAAAAACGAAGCCACTAACGCGAAAGATACGGCGAACGAAGCTTTGTCGCTCGCGAAAGTGAATAAAGAAGATATCGCGGAAATTAAAGTAAACGATAGATGGAAGTGGGGCGTAATTGTTACGTTAGTCGGCTTCGCGGTATCAATAGGAATTGCGTATTTTAATTAAACGGAAAGGGAGCGATTTAATGGCGAAACTATGGACGGACAAATATGTACGAATCAACAAGTATACGCGCCCAGGAACGAAGCTCGGCGCGGTTAAGAAAATCGTAGTCCATTGGACGGCTAATCCGGGAGCTGGCGCGCTAAATCATTTCAAGTATTTCGATGGCACGGCTATCGCGAGCAAACGATATGCTTCGGCGCACATCTTCGTTGATCGCGGGGAAGCTTACTGTATCATTCCGTTAAATGAAGTCGCATATCACGCGAATGACGGCAGTTATCGCGGAGTATCGGCGCTCAAGCCTAACGCCAACCTAGCGTCAATTGGCGTAGAAATGTGCGTCGAAAAGGACGGTTCAATCCATTCCGAAACAGTGTCGCGAACAACTAAGATTGTCGCGGAGCTTTGTAAGCTATATAAGCTCGAAGCAGACGATATTGTGCGTCACTATGACGTTACTCGTAAGAGCTGCCCTACACCTTGGGTGCGCAGTTCAGCGGGCTTTACGTCGTTTAAATCGACGGTCAAAAGCATGCTGAGCGGAAAATCCGAAAAGGCAGGCGCACCGAAGCCAACAGACAACGACAAGTACCGACTAGCAACAGGCACGTTCCCGAGCGTGAAAGCAATGAGCGAAGGTAAGGCGAAGCTATACGCTAAATATCCGATTACTATTTACGAAAGAGCGAGCGACAATCGTCTTATTACAGGCACGTTCACAGGGCGAAATGTAGCGGAATATTACGCGAAGGAAATTAAGAAAGATTTCGGTTGGCACATTATCGTACAGGAGGCGGTTTAAATGAAAAACATTACGGCAGGCACAGTTACGCGATTTGTATTGTTGTTGATCGCGCTAATTAATACGGGGCTAAATATGGCGGGCATCCAGATGTTGCCGATTAACGAGGAGAATATCGCGACATTTATTAATATGTTATTCCTCGGCGGCACGGCGCTATGGGGATACTGGAAGAATAATGACATAACGAAGAAGGCGCGCGAAAGTAAATAGAAAGCATGGCGAGGGCTTGCGCTGACTGGCGTAGGCTCTTGTTTAAATATAAAAAGAACGCCAAAAGGCGCCCTTAGAATAACGTTTTTATAATTGCGTTGTATATCTTATCGTCTACTTCCATTAGACTGCGCTTACCATCCTTGAAGCTTATCGCGACAACGTGCGTTCCCTTTGATTTCGCGGATAGACCTGCAAGCCAGCCGACTGGACCAAGTACTAAGCCACCGGCAAACGCGCGCCCAACGGCACTTACTGCGCTTTTTTGACTCTTCTCGTCCATTACTTCGTACTCTTCTACCGTTTTCTTATCGAGTGCCATCGTTTTTAAGAATCCTGTTGCAATTGACGCAATACCTAACGCACTCATAACTTGTTTGCCTTCGTAGTCTCCGGCAATTACTTTATTCTTCGCTCCCATTAGTATCCTCCGTTAATCAGAATTTTCTAATCTTTACCTATATATTACAGCATATTGACGAGTAGTACAATCGGTGTTGCTGAGAGCGTCTGTGACGAAGTTAGAACTAGCTTGTTGTATAGTTGTACTATTAAATGCGAAATGCAGAATGTTATTGCAAACGCTACGTCTAAAGTGTACAATAGGTGCATATAAGCGACACGGTCGTATGCAGTATTTTATATCGCGAACAATCAACGATACAGAAATTCGTTAATATCATCGTTCTCTGTCCGTAAATAATACCGAGGGATTTAACGGCACGACTCAAAATCGTGTTCCGTAAGGAGTGTCGGTTCGACCCCGACCACCGGTATCTTATAAGTAGTTATAAATTTGATAATTTCAACGTTCTCTACACAATAGGGAGCGTTTTTTATTTACCTAAATTTACACGACTCGTTGTAAAAAGTAATGTCATTTGGACAACATCATCCAAGTACCTTTAACAGTACTTTAAGTATACAGAGATAATGCCTAATTCCCGATAGTGAGATTCAAACATTATTGATTTAAGTATTTGACTTTTAAATATATTGATTAAGTATAATTTTATATAGTAATTAAAGTGAGGTATGAGGTATTGCGAAATATTGCAAAATTAGCATTGAAGAAGATAAATGAACAAGATGAATTTATTAAAATCAGTTTTTATGTTACGGGTGGTTTTGCTATAGTATTAGCTGGTTATGGAGTTGGTCGCTTAATTGGATTAGTAACGTTATAAGGAACTAAACAATTTGCAACCGTTCAACTGTTGTTGAATTTAATCTTTTGTGGCTAGTAATAGGAAATTATGCAGAGTGATTCAAAA
>NZ_JBALMO010000354.1:0-335 GCF_036963345.1 Bacillus sp. JJ722 | reverse complement strand
ATGTGGATTTTTATACGTGTTTATTTAATTGCCTTTCAATTCTAAGCAATCTCAACTCCATAGTAGAGTATTTCTCACTTAAATATTTCACATCATGATTTAGAACTATAATGTCCCTCTCAAGTTTGCTTAATTTTTCTCTATGATCCTCAAATTGTTGCCCTTGTCCATCTGTATCAAGATTCTTTTTTATTTTATAAAGTTCTTCACTAACACTGTCCAATCGTTTATCAAATTGTTTTTCTAAATTGTCAAAACGTTTGTCGATACTTGATTTTAATTCGGTTATTGCTAGTAAGAGTTCTTTATTTTCCATTGGAGTAACACCACTTTCC
>NZ_JBALMO010000353.1:0-5665 GCF_036963345.1 Bacillus sp. JJ722 | reverse complement strand
AATAATAATACCAATGTGCAAAGAACAAAAAAACGACTGATGTTTTGTAGGCTATCCTTAGCCACATAAATACCGATACTAACCATTAGGACCTTAGTAATCCATTGCGGGGTATACGGCAATAACCATTCAGAAACAATATTGCTATATAATGACAATACAATACCACTTACAATAATAAAGTAGATCACATATAGAAGACATACAGCACCACCTATTTTCTTCCCTAGCAATAAATTTATAACTTCAAAAAAATGTAGTGATGGAAATTTTCTTGCAAGAAGCCAAATAAGTAAAATGATGACTTCAATAATTATTCCAGCTAATAATACAGAGAGCCAACCATTATACTTTGCTGATTGATAGCTTTGGTACGGCAATGTTAAAATTGCTATACCTATTTGTGATTGAATAATTATATTAAAGAATTGGGTCTTACTTATTTGTTCCCTAGCTGTCATTATTATCCCACCCTCTATTTTTATTTTGCCTTTTTACTTTCTTAGGGTTAGCATCTAAAGAACGTTTGCGGAACAGCCAATTTGGAAAGCGAATCATAGTATCTTTCAAATTCGTTACATGTATTGGTGCAACCGGTGCAAGATACGGCTTCCCATACGATTCTAATTTACATAGATGCATTACTACAAACATCGTTGAAAAAATAAGTCCCACAAACCCTAATGTCGCAGCTGCAATCATAAAAGGATAAGCTAGTGACCGAAGTGAATTACTCATCTCGTAAGATGGAATCGTAAAAGATGAAATAGCCGTGATTGCGATAATAATAACCATAATATTAGAAATTAATCCGGCTTTAATGACAGCGTCTCCAATAATTAATCCTCCAACAATACCAATGGTTTGACCAATTGGAGTTGGTAAGCGAACGCCTGCTTCACGAATAAATTCAATCGTGATACCCATAATAATAGCTTCAACTAATGGTGGGAACGGGATTCCCTCTACGGAATTCTTCACTAAAATTACAATTTCATTTGGAATAATTTCAAAATGAAAAGCGATTGTTGCAATATAAATAGCAGGAAAACTAATTGAAATGACGAAACTAATCATTCTTAATAAACGATAAATCGTCGCAGTGAACACTCTCGAACTATAGTCATCTGGAGATTGAAAAAAAGCAAAAAATGTTATCGGTAGAATCAATGCTTCTGAGCACCCATCAACCATGAGCATAATCCTAGCATCAAGTAAATGAGCCATTCCACGATCAGGTCGCTCCGTATACAAAGTATGTGGAAAAGGAGAAAAAGGCTTATCTTCAATAAACTCTTCTAAAAACCCTGGAGTAAAAACCATATCGGTAGAAACATAATCTAGTCTTTTTTCTACTTCCTTAAGTAAGTTTGGGTCTACTAAATCATTCATATAAAGTAAAGCAACCCTGGTCTTGTCCTCTACTCCCATTTCTTTATATTTAATCGTTAATTGACGACTTTTTATTCTTTTTCTAACCAGATTTATATTTACACCGAGGGTTTCTACAAACCCTTCATGTGATCCTCTAACTACCTTTTCACTGTCTGGTTCATCAGGAGAACGATTTGTTGATTTAGAAGCATTTATTAAAAAGATCTCTTTTTCCTTATCAATGATCACAACGCTTATTCCTTTGTTAATCATGTCTACAGCTTTATTTAAATCATTTGATTTCTTCAAATCAGGAATCGTTATTACATTTTCTAAAGGTTCCTTGTCATGATTTGCTAAAGGTAAAAATAGCCCATTTGCTATTATTTCGGAATCACATATTGTATCAATATAAACGACTGCAGCATTCAAGTTGTTATATTGGAAATATCGTGTTTGTAAGTCAGCTGTGTTGTTATAACTTTCTTTTATATATGTAAGATTTTCCTCTAGATTAGGAAAAACTGGCTTATAATCACTTGATTCATTTTCAACAAAAAATGTTTTTTTCTTTCGCTTAAAGAACATCCATAATCACTCTTTCCGAATTGTTGATTATATAATGTGGATTAATAAGCAAATTATGCAAAACATACTATTATTTCTATACAAAAAAGTACTACGTCGCGTAGAAGTAGTACTTTGATTTACATTTATTTAACTTCAATATTGCTTTCACTCTTAGTCTTTTTACCATTAAAGATCAATTGATCAAGTGCAAACATTTTGCTACCATTTACCATTATTACTAACGACATTGCTAATAATGCTAAATCTAATTCATAACCTGCCCCTTGCCCATTACCTAAAAAGCCCGCTTGAAATTTAACTTTAATAATTGCTCCAATCATTAACAATGCGAATAAAGCTGAAACAAATCTACTACCTAATCCAACAATTAATGCAATACCCCCTACAAGCTCTACCAAACCAGCTCCATATGCTAAAAACCCTGGTAGACCAATACTTTCAAACCAACCAACTGTATTTTCAATTCCACCTTGAAATTTTGCTAATCCATGGATCAAGAAAGTTATCCCTAATACCACTCGTAAAATTAGTGTACTTACTTCATATTTTTTAATCATTTTCCTTTAACCTCCAAAATTTAATATTAATCTCATCCAAATTGCCAAACGCTATGACTTAAGTTTCCATAGCGATAACTACGATGTAATAATGTTGCCTTTTGCTCGTCATCAGCTGCACCCATAGCGTAGAAAATAGGTATGAAATGTTCTGTTCCATATGGAGGAACAGCCAAATCAGCTTCAGGTGCTAATGAATGATAGTCGAGGAGCGATTTAGTATCCCAATTTTTCAAATGCTTCTCTAACCACTCATCGAAGGCAAGTGCCCAAGACTCTACTTCCCCATTATCTTTCCACTTCAACGCACGAAGATTGTGGACAGTACCTCCACTTGCAATAATCATGACGTCTTTTTGTCTAAGAGATGACAATGACTTACCGATTTTATATTGTTCTTCCGGAGAAAGATTTGGATTAACAGACATAGCGATAACAGGAATTTCAGCATTCGGATAAAGCGCTCTGAGAACTACCCACGATCCATGGTCCAGACCTCGACTAGTTTCCCTTTGGAATGGTATACCTTGTTTAACAAATAATTCTTCAATTTCTTTTGAAATACCCTTTTCTCCTTTGGCCGGATATTGGATGTTATACAAAGCTTCTGGAAAGCCTCCAAAATCATAAATCATATTGTATTCATCGATATCACTTACATGTTGGATTGTAGATTCCCAGTGAGCAGAAAATACAACAATCGCTTTTGGTCGTGGTGAAGAATGACCTAACTCCTTAAGAAATTCTGTATACTCATTGTTTTCAATTGCTAAAAGCGGTGCTCCATGAGCAATAAAATAAGATGGCATCATATTCTTAACTCCCCTTTTTTAAATTATTTCGCATCAAAGTATCCACCCTATGTTGATATAATAAATATTTCAAATAAGAATATAATATTCATATTAAGAAACTATTAAACAAAAAATAAAAACTTGAAACTCGACATATTTTGTTTTCTAATATGAATATTTGTTGTTTAAAAGATAACAAATATAAAGTTAGATTGTCAATAGTTTTTTTGCTATTATAGAACTATATTTTCTATAAGGAAACATTTGAGGTGGTTAATTTGGATATTGGGTCTAAAATTCGCGCTATACGAAAACGAAAAAAAATAACGATTGCGCAAATGTGTGAATCAACAGGATTATCAAAAGGTTTTATTAGTAATGTCGAAAACAATAATACTTCCCCGTCCATTAGTACATTGCAAACAATTGCAAGTTATTTAAAAGTTCCATTACCTTATTTATTATTAGAAAAAGAACAACATATGAAAGTAATTAGAAAAGACTCTCGAACAAATACTTCATACAATGGTTTAAAAGTCGAGCATTTAACTTCTAGAGCAGGGTTAAAAATGATGATTGTAGAATTTCCACCAGGAACATCAATAGGAGAACCAAATGCACACCAAGGTGAAGAATGCCATTTAGTACTTGAAGGAAAGGTACTTGCTGAACAAGGAGAAGATTCTGTCATTATCGAAGAAGGTGATTCTTTCAGTTGGAATGCGAGTGTACCACATTACGTTAAAAATATTGGAGATACTAAAGCTGTTGTATTGATTTCTGTTTATTCGGATACTGAACTTGGGGATATATTTTAAACAGTGATCAGGATTATTGATATGGTCAATACAGTTAAGAAGAATAGGCTATTACCAATTTGCTAATAGCCTATTCTTTTCTATATGAATTCTTCTAAAGTTATATAAGTTTAAATGTTGCTTAATTCAGAAACCGATTATTACAACATAGCCCCATCTATTTTTTATCTAGCTCTTTTTCCTTGATGTCACTATATTCTGGATACGCTTTTAACCAATGAAATGGTTGTAGTTCCTCTAGGGTTTTAAAAATTAATTCATCCTTATCATTCGTTACAGCTGCTTTAACATTTTTACCCCAATATACTAGACGTTCTTGACAAACTCCACAGGGCGTTAAAATTTTAAACGGTGAATTTTCATCATCTCGTACTACACAAATTGTATGAGTAATAGCTGTATTTAATTTGTGTGCTTCTAAAATCGCTCCAGTTTCAATACATAGCTCTGTAGAAGCATTAACAACTTCTGGTGCAACACTTGTTAAAATTAAATCATTTTCTGTATACATAGCTGCTGCTCCACCCCATCCTTTTGGGTATCTATTTTTAATTAACTGAATTGCAGCTTCATATAATTTTTGTTCTATACACATTTTCATTACTCCTTACTGCCCAAATTTAATTAATATCAAAATACTCTTATCTTTTATAACCATCTATAGGAATACTATTATATATTTTTTTTGCCTATTTTCGTAATAAACACAAATTTTTTTATACTGTCAGAATAATATGAAATGCAAATCAAGCTTCTGGTCTTTACTCTCCCCTTAATCCCTCTAACAGTGCTTTTGTGAATTTCCTACTTTCCTTTAATAAATCGTAACCAGAATCAAATAGTAGCCAATCGTATAAGGTTCCTCGCATTGTACGTGTAATAAGCATTGTAATTTCACTAGAGTCCAATGATGATGTTAATTCTCCAGATGCTTGTCCTTTTTTCACTATACTGTGGACGATTTGATAAAGTTCTCTGTCGGTATCAGCAAAGTAATTATCTTGATTAGGAATGAGCCCGCTCATATAAACCGACCTCATTAATTCTTTCCCTAGTGAATCTTTTAAAAAGATCATCTGCGATTCTATTAATCTTAATATCTTTTCATGTGCACCCAAATCTTGTGGTAAAGTTTCCATAAAACTCGTATAAAAACCATCAATTTCTTTAAATTTTTCAATGAAGATTTCATACTTCGATTGAAAATGGACATAAAAAGCACCCTTAGATGTACCGCTTACACTTGCGATTTCATCAATCGTAACATGATCAAACCCCTTCTCACTAAATAATTCTAATGCAGTATTTAAAATTTTTTGCTTCGTTATTTGCGCTTTTTTTTGTCTATTCGTTAATTTTGACATATTATTCTCCTCTTTATTACTTAAACAAGTTACCTATATTATAAAAATAATTGACATTGGTAAAATATAACTATAAAATATAGACTATAGTTTTTGACTGTAGTTTGTCAAATTATCACATGAAATATAAGCGTTTATAAGGAAAGGAGAGAGTCATAGATTGGATA
>NZ_JBALMO010000352.1:0-8263 GCF_036963345.1 Bacillus sp. JJ722 | reverse complement strand
AATAAAGGGTCTTCTTCCAAACACCCTATACTTAATTCAATAGTTGAATACTTAGATAAAGAGCTGTTAATTCCATTCGTTACTAGAATTTGTTTACATTTTTTCTTCTTAAGCTCTCGTTCAATTTGCAAAATTTCATCTGATTCCCCACTATTTGAGACTATTAATACAACATCATTGTCTTCCATTAAAGAAGCCATGCGAGCTTGGTCTGCAAATGATTCAAAGAAAATCATTTTAGAAGGTTCAATTTTACGCATTCTAAAATAAAAATCTTTTGCTGGTATTTGTGACATTTGGAACGCAATAATAAAAATCTTCGGGGCTTCAATTAATAAATTTACCGCTTCCATGAATGTTGATGTATTAGTAACCCTCTCCGCTTTCATGATAGATTGAATAATTCCATTATCAATCGTTTGAATATTTTGTTCATCATTAACATAACTAAATTTTAGTTCATTAAATCCTTTATAGCCTAATTTTTTCGAAAATGAAATAATGGAACTTGGTACACTTAGTGTACATTTCGCTAAATCCCTTGCAGTCATATTCGCTACCTGTTCATGGTTTTCTAGAATATAACTAGCAATTATTTTATGTGAAGGTGATAAACGATTAAAACTTTCATTAATTCTCTTAAGTACTGTATTCATCTTTTTTCACTCATTTCATATAATAATTTACTATCAGTTACCCCATATATTACGTATGCGAAACAATTATTTCACATTCTCCATCTACTTCAAATTCTCCCAACCCAACAGGTATAATAAGGTGCATACCCTTTTTCAACCCATATCGAATTTTATCACATATAAGGGAACCCTCTCCCTTTATTACACTTAATAGTAAATATTGATTCTTAAATAGAAAACTAGTTTTTCCGTTAATATCCCATTTATAAACCGAAAAAAACTCCGACTTTACAAAAGTAGTAATCGTAGCATTTTTCCAATTCTCAACCTTAACTTTACTAAAAACATGGTGACAAGGTACGGTAGTTACGTCAATTGCTTTTTCTAAATGGAGATCGCGTAATTTTCCATCCTTATCCCTACGGTAATAATCATATACTCGATAGGTTGTATCGGAACTTTGTTGTGTTTCTAAAACCAGTGTACCTTCACATAATGCATGGATTGTACCACTTGGAACATAAAAAAAATCTCCGGGCTTGATTTTCACTCTGCTGAGGAGTTCATCCCATTTCCCATCTCTAATCTGCTCTTTTAACTCTTCTTTTGTAACAGCATTATGACCAAAAATTATTTCTGCTCCTTCTTTACAATCGATAATATACCAGCATTCTGTTTTACCAAGTTCACCATTTTCATTCTTCATTGCATATAAATCATCTGGATGAACTTGAACAGATAAATCCATATTTGCATCTAGTATTTTCGTTAATAATGGAAAAACTTCTTCTTTAGGGCTTCCAAAAAGTTCTGGAGATTCATGCCATAATTCGTCTAACCGCATTCCTGTGTACGGTCCATTTTCAATAATTGAAGGGCCGTTTGAGTGAGCTGAAATAGCCCAACATTCACCTGTATTATCTGTTGGAATGTGATATCCAAATTCCTTTTGTAGTGTGGTGCCTCCCCAAATACGTTCTTTAAATACTGGTTGTAAAAATAATGGTTGCAAAATCGTTCCCTCCTAAAATCGAACTCAAATCGACTATACTAAAATATCTTCAAGGAATCACTCGTAGAAGAGTAATTCCTCTTTCAATATCAGTTATAAAATGAGTTCTAGTAGTTATAATTTTTCTCACTACCAAGAATACTCTTTTTCTATAAAAGAATCAAAATTATATAAAGACATTGATGAAATTAGTATTCTTAGAAAAATCGGTTACACATACCAGCATGTATTCTAATTATGTTTAGTTTATTGGTTTTTGAGGCTTCAAATCAGTACAAACTATTTCATTTACAAAGCAAGTTACTCCAATTTATCATTTATAGCATTAATAATTAAAAAATGAGGATTCTTCATTAGCCAATTATACTTTTCTGGATTTATTTTTTTAAATTCATCTGTAGGCTGGGGCTCAATAACTCTATCGAGTGAAAAATATTCAAGGGTAGTATTAAATATTTCACTTAAAGATCGTCGGTAAAATGGTACTTCAATTATTTTCCCTTTCCTTTCCCATTGATCTAAGATGAATTCCGTATGAAAGTAATCGCCATTCTTGGACAATTTGAAATCCATAAATGGATGATGTACCGAAAAAATCAATTTTCCATTATGTTTTAATATTCTTTGAAACTCACTTAATGGTTGCCTCCAATCCTTTATATAATGAAGAACTAAGGAACTTACAATGACATCAAATGAATCATCTTCAAAAGGTAGTTCTTCTTCAAGATTCAAACAAAAAACTTTTGCTTTATCTCCAATTCTCCTCTTTGTAGCTGCGACCATTTCAGGACTTAAATCAGTTGCAATCACATCCGCTCCTCGCATTACAAATTGATTCGTATACCACCCTGCAGCGCATCCCGCATCAAGTATCCTCATAGTATCTAAATTCAGAGGTAACAAATTCATCATGGCAGGTCTTTCATATTCAGTATTAAAAGGGCTACTCATATCTACATTTTCTTCATAATCATTAGCAAGTTGATTATAAGCTTCTTCGACTTTATTATTCATGTGATCACCTCTTTTTTTCTAATATTTTTATAATAAAAATTATTTCCAAACTAAAAATGTAATATTATGATTTCTCAATATATTCAACAGTCTTTTACCCTTCTTCTCTCCAATGATTAGGTATATCTAAAGCTGATGGTAGTTTTGTATATTGATTGCCTTTAGCCGCATTTATTTGTGCTTGGGTGAGAAAAATGCTTCCTGTTAAATTTGCTCCACTTAAATCCGTATCTCTTAAGTCTGCACCAATCAAATCAGCCATTCGTAGATCCGCGTCCCTAAGGTCAGCAGCAATAAATAATGCCCCTCTCAAATTAGCTCCTCTTAAGTCCGCTCCTTTTAACTTTGCCCCTATAAAGTCACTTCCTCGATGATGTTTTTTCTGCTTCTTTTGGTTAGGCACTTGTGCTCGTACTAGTTCACTTGTACGAAGAAGTAAATGATTCACTTTTGCCCTTTGCTCTGAAATATTAATTTTCAGAATGGATTCCGGGTTTAGTCTAGTAAGCTGTTCACTATCGTTTAGACTAGCGAGCAGCTCACTATGTAAGGATTGAGCAACTTTGAGACTTAGCGCTTCATTTAAATACCAAAGCATTTCGTGAAGTTGGTGCATAATCGGAAATACGCCGAACATTTCTTTTGCAAAATCTGCATTATTTCTCCAATCATTTGCTTTATACGTAACTTGTGATACCTTTTGGCCTGCGCCAAAACAATCAAAAGCAGTACAACCTCTAAATCCTTTTTTTCGAAGGTTTTTATGAATACCACATAGATAGTTTGATTGTAAATTTCTACATGGAGTACCTCCGTCTTTATCGAACGCAAAATCCGCTGATTTAGCAAAAGGTAATGCTACACAGCACAAACCAAAACAATTTTCACAATTGGCAGTTAAGTTACCTCGAGTATAGTCATCTGTGACCGGTACATTAGACAATGTTCACACTTCCTTCTATGTAAAATATTGCTTGCATTTTATATATTACTTTACAAACTACCTTAAATCTACATTCAACACGCTCTACTAAAGTTGAGTTATTTCTTTCAACCATCGTACAAACTCTAATTCCTAATACGCACTTACACCTCTTATTCTTATCCTGTAATAAAAAGCAACTTAACCAAAAATGGTTGCTAAATAAGCAACCATTTTGTGCATTAATTCATTTCTACTAATAATTCATGCAAAACTTTATTATTTACCGCCAAATAAGTGAAATACTCTCCATCTTCACCATTTAGAACTTCAGTTAATAACTCCATCGCTAATTCAAGCTTACCTTTCAAGGTATAAGCAATGGCACCATAATATTTGGCTTCGTTATTCTCTGGGTTTTCCAGGATTATATTATTAAATACTTTTACTGCTGAAATTACGTTTTCCGCGCCTACATAAGCCTTTAATAATTCCATATTTATACCGTGTTTATATTCTTCTGTTAGTGGAATCTGCTCTAACATTTGAATGCTTTCTTCATATTTCTCTTCTCGATTAAGGATGTCCGCCCTTAAAATTCTAATCGGTATGAAATCCCGGTTTTCCTGTAATAACTGATCTACTAAATGATGGGCTTTCTCAAATTCCTTGCGATTTACATACATTTCTACTAAAGCAAATGCGCTGTCTAATTCATGTGGATACTTTTCTCTTATTTCTTCAAACACTTCAATCGCTAGATTTAAATGTTTATCTTCACGGTATGAATCATCGGCTACATGTAAATGTAACATTGCTAACAGATGCATAACGTCATACGATTCATTGTACTTCAAACAATTCTTTAAAACCTTCACACCATCTTCAGGTAAATCCGTTTCTTCATAAAATCTTGCCAAATCAAGATAAGCAGGAATATAGGTAGGAGAAAGTGATATCGCTTCTTCAAAAAGAGAAATAATGCCTCCAATTTTCATAATCTTAGAAGACTTATTTGATACTTTTTTTATCATTCTCTTGAATATAGAATGTTCTTCTATCTCATCAAATTCTTCATCAACTATTTGACTGTAAAGATAATTAGCCAATAAAGTTAATGCTTTAGCTTGATCTTCAGTTGAAAGAGAGCCACTTTTTATGGTGTCTTCTAGTGAAAGATACTTACCTAATTGGTAATATATTTCCGCTAGTTGTACATACAATGGCTCATAAAAATCACCCGCTTCAATAGCAGTTAAAGCCATCTTTTGGGCTTCGATCCAATTTTTCTCTCTCATCTCAACTTCTATTCGATGAGTAATAATCGCATTGTTAGTAGGTTCTATTTGCATCGCCTGCTGAAGTATTTCTAGTTCTCTTTTGAAATCACCTAACGCTCCATATGCATAAGCTAAGCAATCAAGTCTTTCAATTCCCCCCGTTGTCATTTCATCTTTTGACAGCTTCGCAATATATTCTTCAATTTCCTTTTGATTTAGCAATTGAAAAAATCTCTCAAAATCAATAACCGAGAAATCGATTTCAAATAGTTTTTGATAACATTTCTTTTCGATTTGTTCATCTTCTTCCAACTGAGCGATTTCAATCAATCTGAATAAATAACGGACATCTTGACTATTTTGCTCTAAGCAATATGCAAAGTTTTCTTTTGCCTCTTCTAATTCTCCTCGACTATAATGAGCTTCACCTAATTGATATGCTGTAAACACATGTGACTTCATTTCAAAAGCTTCCTTCATTAATAGAATCCCATTATGATCACGTAGATCATCGAGAAGCATTCCTTTATACGTTTGAAAAGCAAAAGCTAAAGAATCTTTTTTATCAATCATTTTCGTTAAAAAAGCAATCCCACGATCAAATAATTTATTTTCAGATATCGTTTTAGCATATAAATTCAATGGTTCCATCCAATTGTTCTCTATAAATTCAATGCCTTGTTCGAGAAAAGTTATTCCTTTCTCCATAGTCTGTTCATCTTCACAATTATAAAGAAACGATATTCCCGCGTTTATTAAATACTCTATATCATCTTGAAATTTATGATGATATTGCTCAAAGAATTTATGTGCTTCATCTTTCATACCCATATCTACTAACGTATCTGCATATTTCACATAACCAAAGGCATAATCTGAAAATTGTATAATACAAGTTTGAAATTGTTGACGAGCTTTTTCATATTGCTGTTGATCTAGATAAAATTGACCTAATCGAATAATTAATTCTTGTTTTTCGTCAGCTTGTTCAATACCCTCAAGTAACACTTTTTCAGTTTCAACTTGATCGTTCTTCTCCTCATCTAGGAGATTCGCTAACAGTAAGTGCGCATTTGTAAATTGAGGATCGAGATCAATTGCCTTACGAACACTAGCAATTGCATTATCCAATTGACTAAGCCCCTGATATATTTTTGCTAAAGTATAAAACTTATAAGCATAATCATCTTGAATTTGTGGATTCAAAATAAGTACTTGTAAAGCTTCTTCATATAAGTTATTCGCCATTAGTACTTTGCAATGATTTAAAATGATAAATAAATCATCATGTTGACTTTCATAAGCCACCATTGAAGTTTCTAAGGCTGGTTGTAATTCTTGATTGAATAAATACGATACTGCTAAATAGCTCCAAGTTAATGCATCGTCAGCATCGGCTTTTAACGACCATTTAAAGTGTTGAATACTTTCATCATAATGATCTTCTTCATAGGCAATACGCCCCTTTAAAAAATGATAAAAACCATTCATACGCTGTTTCTTCACACGCTGAATGAAAGGCTTAGCCTCTTCAACATCTCCAAAGTTTAAAAAACCATTTGCAATGTGCATACTCACTGTTTCATTTACTGGCGTTACTTCCTCAATTTCCTTTACGGCAGTATTAAATATTTCCTTAACTGCATCATCATGTAAATGTTTAATGATGAATAATTTAGTATAATCATGATTCCAATGTTTATCTAGGAAAGTAATGAGTTCTTTTAAATATTCGTTTTCATCTTTTTCAAGTAACTCTAAGTACTCGAATAACCAACGATAATAAATATCATCTTCTAAATCTAAAATTTGTAGTTTTTCAGAATGTGCTTGTGGCACGCCTACTATTCCTAAATAGTTTGTTATACAGTAGGTATCATTATATTCTTCATATGAAATTAGCAAGCTTTCAAAGGTATTTGCATCTTGAATATACACAACTCCTAGGCGATCATCATAGCCGGTTACGATTTGTACATGAGAGAACAATCCCACATTCACGCTAAGCAAAATTGGCATACCATTGTCTATACATTGCTTTAATGTTACTAAATTAGCGGTTACATAGTTGCAGGAATAGCCAATACTTTCCCAGTATGAGACAGTTGTCGATAATTTACTCCCGACTTTATCAAAAATACAATCAGCGATTTCATCTTGATGTTTATAATCTCCATATAGTCGAAGAATCATTGATAAGCTAGCTGGAACGCAGTAATTACTCTTCTGTATAACAGGATTTAAATGTAAGCGATTTTTATTTCCTTCCTCTTTAACAGAATGATATGGAAGAGCATTTAAACTTTTTTCCTTGGCAAGTACAGCATCCAACGCGTCATATTCACTCTTATCATAGAAATAATCAGCTTTTAACTTGGATAGGTAAGGACTATAAAAGGAATCAGGAATCCGATTTTCCAACTGTTCAATATCGGTATGCATATCTTCAGAACAACGTAAATCACGCAAGCGACGAATACGCTCCAACAACAAATTTGGAACATTACCAAATGTCGCTAACCCTTCTTCCAAAAATGCAAAACCCGATTCATGGTTACCATCTAATGCATCAATATGGGATAACATAGCGTAACATTTATGTCCATACTCCGAATGGCTACGTCCTTGTAAAAAAGATTGCTTTGCTTTCTCACGCTCACCTATTTCAAGAAAATAATATCCCCACTTATCATCAATCGACGATTCATTTTGCGCTTGCATCCTTTTCAACATTTCTTCTACTTCATTAAATCGTTTTAATTCAATTAATACTTGAACATATGTGAAATTAATCTTTTCGCCAATTTCTTTAGGATACTGTGCCAATTCACCAGCCTCAATGCGACTTCCTAACAGTTGAGCCATTTCTAATGTTTTACCATTTTCAATGTAATCATCTACATTCCATGAAAGAGTCCATAATGATTGATGTTGTTTATATGCAATATGAGCCAAAAAATTACTGTATTGATACATCAATCCATAGTCCAAAATACGAATGAACATATAAAATGTTTGCTCATCCTTTAGCTCTTGGAGAATCATCTTTAAATATGATAATTTATTTATTTTTTTTATTTTATTTACAAGGTTGAGAACTTCATCAAGTGCAGCATTATAATCAGCATGACTGAAATGATCCCTCATTTGGTCTAAATTCATCCATTCATCTCCTAGAGCGTACTCTTTTCAAGGTTTCTATAAAATTCCCCAAATTATTTATTGCCATCTTTCGAGTTATTACCCTTTTTTCTTGTTTCAATAAGTATATATCATGATATACCTTTAAATCTAAAAATAACAAAAAAACTCCCTAAAAGAACTATCTTTTAAGTAGTCTCATGTGAATCCTATATACTTTGATATACAAAAAAGGGGGGCTGTCTAATAAGTC
>NZ_JBALMO010000351.1:0-9124 GCF_036963345.1 Bacillus sp. JJ722 | reverse complement strand
TCTTAAGCTCTAGCACCCGATAGTTTAAGTGTAATTATTCACAAGTTAAGTTGGTTATTTATACATTAATCGATTTATTCATTACAGAAATGCTCTATTATAGTATATTTATTTAACAATGCTAAAATATTTTAATTATTTATTTGGAAAGAAATTTGATGAGGATCTAGGAGCTAAAATTATTGCTGATAATATAGAACTGGATAAATTAGAATTTTTCAAGAAAAAATTAATTGCTATATAGTTCTACCAGCCAACTGGAGGACACTGAATGACGTTTTATACGTTGTTTGGTGTCCTCTTTTGTTTTTTATCAACACATTTATCGATTACTATGCTGCAAGTAATTTCGGGAGGTTGAGGATAATGAATAAATCCTTTAGGGAGCAGTTATTAGTAGCGAAGAAGCAACTTGTTAAGGAAGAGAAGAACAATAAGCTATGTAATGATAAAAAGCCTAAGAAACGTACTGAGAAGCATAACAGACGTTATTGGGAGAATTTGATGGGCATTAATAAAAATACTTATTTCCGACATAATGGTTCAGTTAGACAGAGGGGATGATACTATGACAATTCAAATGATGAAATGGCAGCTGGAAGAATGGATTCGTGATTATAAATTCATGCTACGAGAGATAGAGAGATTAAATCGTTTATTAAATGCTTCTGTCTGTGGTGGTGGACAAAAACTTACTGCTTCATATGGTAATGAAATGGTTATGCCTAAAGGTTCGGGTGGTATTAGCCAAGCTGAGATTCGTCAACATGAGGAAAGAGAAAATCGAATGAAGAGTTATGAAGAAATCACAGAAATGCTCCAAGAAGCTTATTCACATCTCTATTCTGAAAAGTTCAGAGTAGTTTATGATTGCATGCTAGAGGGAATGAGCTATCGCTCTATTGCAAGACATTTAGGTGTTTCAAGAGATACTATTCATAACATTAAAGATAATATTCTTGAAATAATCGTTCAAAAAGGCCAAGAAGTCCACTCTCTGCAATTGTTGAAAATTGATAAAGAGTATATAGTAAACTGGAAGGCAGGTCGGGGAGTTGAACCCCTTGCTACAGCCACTAACTGAATATGTCATATACGCCATCCTTGCGGTGGCGATTTTTATGCAGGAAAATATCTTCTTCTGTCGAATTGTAGGACCAGAGGAGGGTTTGATTATGAATTTAACTGAATATACAGGTGCAGAAAGTGCCTTTCCTATGTTTTTGGTAAAATTCGGTGAACTAGATCATATGAAAGCATTACAATCAGGATGTCTATATATGAAAAACTTGGGCTATTTTATCGATTTAGAAAAGAAAACTGGAGTTAAAGGACGTGGAGATAGATTAGAAGGTGCGTATGTATTAGCTGATTTAGAAGCAGTAATATCTGATCCTGAGACTGGAGAAAAAGTTAGACTAGCTTCTGTTTCTTCAATGCATTTCAGAACAGATTGGATTCGTGAACGCCCCGTGTTTTGTTTGTTTACAATTACATCTGATATGTTTGAACTAGATGGTGAAAAACATAATCAAATGGTATTTAAACTTACATTTACAGAAAAACAAAAAGAGAAAATCGAAAAGGAATTTGGAGATAGTGCATTGTTTATTTCTTTTGATCCTTTTGTACAACAAATTGATAGTGTTTTCAAGGAAACTGGTTTACAGTATAAGCGTGGATTAGTAAATTATTATGATTATAGTGTAAATGAAGCTGTTAGATTAGAACTAATGAAAAAATTTGGGCACCTTGATATTTGCTTCGCTAAGGATCAAGTGTATAAATATCAAAATGAATATCGTGTTATTATCCAAAACATAGATGTACTTGAAGACTATCAAATTGAATTAGGAGAGCTTACTGGTACAAAATTAATAAAAACAGAAAGTCTTCTTTCAGGAGATTTAGAATTAAGAAGACCGTTAATCCAAAAAGAATAAAGTTAAAAATATTAAAAGATGTCCAATGTGATGTCTTTTTTATGTTATTTAAATATATTGAATTTATGGAGGTAGGTGCTATGTAGATGAATTGGGATGCAATAAGAGAAGAGTGGGAAACAACAAAAATTACTTTAGTGGCATTAGCGGAGAAGCATGGTGTGAAAATAGGCACTCTTAAAAGCAGAAAGAGCCGTGAAAAGTGGTCGAGGGGTGCTGTTAAAAAGGATGCAACCAAGACTAAGGTTGCAACCATAAAAAAGAAAAATGCAACGAAGAAAGCAAGTGTACCAGATAAAGAAATTAACCTAGACAATTTTTTAGAAGATGCCGAGCTTACTAATAAGCAGCGGCTTTTTTGTCTCTATTATGTTAAAAGCTTTAATGCTACACAAGCTGCAATCAATGCTGGATATGCTCCGTTGAGTGCTCATGTAGAAGGTAATAGGTTGCTAAGGAATGCTAAGGTTATAGAGCAAATCAAAGAGATTAAGAAGGATATGACCGATGGTATTTTTGTAGAAGCGATGGACGTGCTAAACAAGTATATCAAGATTGCTTTCTCTGATATAAGCGACTACCTTACATTCGGTAAGAAGATGCAGCCAGTAATAGGGATGATGGGACCAATAACAGATGAAAAAGGACAGCCGATTATGGAAGAAGTAAACTATGTTGATTTTAAGGATTCAACAGTGGTCGACGGTACTATCATATCTGAGGTTAAGCAAGGGCGTGATGGTGTATCAATTAAGCTTGAAGATCGTATGAAGGCTCTTGATAAGTTGTCATTGTACTTTGATTTATTCCCTGACAAATTTAAGCGTCAGATTGAAGAAGAGAAGCTGAAACTTGCTCACTTTAAGACGCATGGAAATGAAGAGGAAGAGTATGAAGATGATGGTTTCATAGAGTCTCTAGATGGTAAGGAAGTGGATTGGGGTGAAGAAGCTTAAACCAGCTCCTTTTAAGTTCAAACCATTTAGCCAGAAACAGCTTAAAGTACTAAAATGGTGGCGTCCTGATTCACCGCACAAAGACAAAGACGGAATAATTTGCGATGGTTCCGTTCGTGCTGGTAAAACAGTAGTTATGTCACTTTCATATGTAATGTGGGCAATGGAAACTTTTCATGAGCAAAACTTAGGTATGAGTGGTAAAACAATCGGCTCTTTTAGACGTAACGTTGTAACACCATTAAAGCGTATGCTCAAAGGTCGTGGTTATAAGGTAAAAGATCATCGTGCTGATAACTATTTAACCATTTCACGGAAAGGTGTAACTAATTACTTTTACATCTTTGGTGGTAAGGATGAAGCTTCTCAGGATCTTATCCAAGGTATCACTCTTGCTGGAATGTTCTTTGATGAAGCGGCACTAATGCCTCAGTCATTTGTTAACCAGGCAACAGCCCGATGTTCTGTAGAGGGTGCGAAATTTTGGTTTAACTGTAACCCGAATGGACCATATCATTGGTTCAAAGTAGAATTTCTAGATAAGTTGAAAGAGAAGAACTTGCTACATCTCCATTTTACGATGGATGATAACCTCTCATTATCTAAACGAATTAAAGAGCGCTACAAACGTTTATATACAGGTGTCTTTTATCAACGTTACATCTTAGGGTTATGGGTGTTAGCAGAAGGTATTATATATGACATGTTTAGCGAGAAAGAGCATTCTGTTGCTTCGATTGCTAGACCTTATACAAAATACTATGTATCAATCGACTACGGTACTCAAAATCCCACTACTTTTGGATTGTGGGGATTTTACAATGGAGTCTGGTATAAGGTAAAGGAATATCATTATGATGGTCGGCAAGAAAATAAGCAGAAAACTGACCAAGAATATCTCGAAGATTTACAGTTGTTTATTGAAGGTATAAGTACGAAAGGTATTATTGTTGATCCGTCTGCAGCTTCTTTTATTGCATTATTAAAAAAGAATCGATTCAAAGTGATTAAGGCTAAAAATGAAGTTATTGACGGTATCCGAAATGTAGCTACTGCCTTAAATGATGGGTTAATAGCTTACAACGATTGCTGTAAGGAAACGTTTCGTGAATATGCTTCTTATATTTGGGATGAGAAAGCAGCAGAACGTGGGGAAGATAAGCCAATAAAACAAAATGACCATCAAATGGATAGTGATCGATATTTTGTTAATACGATTTTATTTGGTAAAACAAAAGCACGTGCAGTTCCGTCACTTTACTAAAAGAACAGAGGTGAGAATATGAGAAGGGCAACCATTCGTATGTCAGTAGACAGACCCACTGATGATATTATCAACAGCATTATTAAACAGCATAAAACATCTAAAGATAAAACGTTAGGCCTTTATAATCGCTATGATCAACAAGGGTTAGCAATTCAGAGTCGAGAATTTAAGGACCCTAAGAAGCCGAACAACAAACTGGCTCATGATTATCGTGGTTACATTATCAACCAGGTTGTCGGTTATTTGTGGGGGCAGCCTATTGCGTATCAAGTAAATAAATTAAAGTATAGTGAAAAAGAATATAAGACATACAATGATATACTGACTGATTTTAATACTTTAAATGCTATAGATGATATGGACAATGAACTAGGAAAACTTATTAGCATTTGTGGTTATGCAGCCCGACTTTTATATGTTGATACCGATGGCGTAGAAAGAGCAATGAATCTTTATCCTTGGGAAGTTGTCTTTATCCAAGATGGTAGAAATACCACACATGCGATGCGCTATTATTCTGAAACCTATATCGTGAAAGGTAAGGAGAAGATACGCACTACAGTAGAATGGTACGACTCTATTAATGTCTCTACTTTCATTGATGAAGACAGTAGTGGTAAATACACTCTCAAAGAATCGAACGCGCATCTATTTGACTATAACCCTGTGATTCTTTTTCAAAATAATGATGAGGAACGCGGGGATTTCGAAAAGACAGAACCTTTAATAGATGCTTATGATAAAAACAGAAGTGATGCTACAAATGAAGTTGAGACTTTTGCTAACGCCTATATGAAATTTAAAGGTGTGACAGTTGATCAAGAGGTAATTGACAACGCTAAACAAACAGGGGCGTTCGAAGTACCCGAGAATGGTGATGCAGACTTTATCACGAAAAATATTAATGATAACTTTGTTGAAAATACCCGCAAGAATCTGAATGAAGATATTCATAAGTTTTCTGCTTCTGTTGATATGGCAGATGAGAAGTTTTCAGGTGCGTCTCAATCTGGTGAAAGTAGAAAGTGGAAACTCATAGATTTAGAAAATAAAGCGGGCACCAAGGCTCGTAAATTTGGTAAAGGCCTACGTGAGCAATTTAAAGTTTTATGTAGTGCTTGGAACAAGAAGGAAATCAATCTGTATTATCTTGATATCTTTTGGGAGTTTAAACGTAACTTACCAATTGATTTACTTTATGTTGGGGATTCAGTATCAAAGCTTAAAGGGGTTCACAGTGATCAGACATTATTAAGCCTTATTCCATACATCGACGATGTAGATTATGAAATGCAATTGATGGAACAGGAGAGAGAACAACGAAATCAACAACGTGCAGATTTGGATGCTGCTAGCGATGAAGATGAAGCTACAGACGCAGAGGATGAAAATAAGGAACAGGATGGGAAAGAAGAAAAGTAAACCTATTCAAGCACAAGCAACTCAATTGAGGGGCTTTTTTTATTGCCTTTTTTGTTGTGCAGGCATAAAAGAACATAACATTAATCATTTGTACTTTACAGGGGCTTTGCAACTGTATAGGGCAAGGAGGCTATTTAATTATGAAGGTTAAACAACCTACTAAATTAGTATTTTTTAAGGAAGTACCGAGACTATTATCTTTGAATTTGCAGTTTTTTAACGATGATCCACCAAATCCTGACCCAGATCCAACGCCACCACCAAATCCTGAACCACCAGCACTTACATTGGAATCTATCCAGGCGTTTATGAATGAAAACGAGGACGGGAAAAAGTGGTTGCAGTCTCTTACGGATACTCGTGTTACAGATGCGATTAAAACATATGAAACCAAGACATTACCAAAAAAGCTTGAGGCTGAAATCGCAAAACGCTTCCCGGCTGAAACTGAGGAACAAAAACAACTAAGAGAACTAAAACAACAATTCGAACGACTGGAAACAGAGAAGCAACGCGAAACACTTAAAAACAAAGCTCTTTCTGTTGCTACCGAAAAGGCGTTACCTAGCAAGCTAGTTGACTACTTTATCGGGCAAGACGAAGAGTCCACTTTAAAGAACCTAACCACATTAGAAGAAGTGTTTTCAGCTTCAGTTCAGAAGGCAGTTGAACAAAAATTTAAAGAGGGTGGTCGTGATCCTAAACCACCTGCAGATCCAGGTACACCATTAACGAAAGAAGCCATTGATAAAATGTCACCAGAAGAAATTAATAAGAACTGGGATCAAATACAACAATTTTTAAAAGGACAATAGGAGGATTTAAATATGGCATTAAATAATTTTATTCCATCAATTTGGAGTGCACGTTTACTAACTAACTTACAAAGAACTCTTGTATTTGGTCAAACAGGTGTTATTAACCGAGTTTATGAAGGTGAAATCAAATCCTACGGTGATACGGTGAAAATTAATAACATTGGAAAAGTAACTGTGGGTGATTATACAAAGAATGCGGACATGGCATCGCCAGAAACATTGACGGATGAAACACGCAGCCTAGTTATCGATCAATCAAAGTATTTTAACTTCCAGGTTGATGATGTTGATAAAATTCAACAGAATCCAAAACTGATGGATACTGCAATGCAAGAAGCAGCGTATGCTTTGAAAAACACAGCAGATCAATATATTGCATCTCATTATGTTCATGCAGCTCACACTATTGGCAGTGATGCAACACCAGTTGCGCCTACAAAAGGTGATGCATATGAATATCTAGTTGACTTGTCAGTGAAACTTGACGAAGCTGATGTACCAGAACTAGGGCGTTGGGTAGTACTTCCACCATGGTATGAAGGATTAATGCTTAAAGACGATCGTTTCGTAAAAGCAGGCAATTTACCATCTGATCAACGTTTATTAAACGGTGTTATCGGACAAGCAGCAGGATTCAACGTTCTCAAATCTAATAACGCACCAAAAGTTGGAGAAGATGCTACAGCAAACTTTAAAATTATTGCTGGTCACAGCATTGCGTGGTCATTTGCTGATCAAGCTACACAAGTTGAAGCTTACCGTCCTGAAAAACGTTTTGCAGACGCGGTAAAAGGATTGCATTTATATGGTGCAAAGGTTACTAGACCTGAAGCGTTAGCAGTGCTATCAGCAAAACGAAGCTAAAAAGAGGGCGATTGCTCTCTTATTTTTCTTTGTGGAGGTATTGATTATGTTAGTGAAAAATAAATTAACAGGCCACGAATGGCTTGTATCAAAAGAACACGGTGAAAGATTACTGAAAAACACTGAAGAGTTTGAGTTAGTAGAGGAAAAACCGAAAGCTCGAACTACTAAAGCAAAATGAACATCTTAAAAAAAGCATTTCAGTTCATTCAGTCTACTTACAATAAGATGACTAGAAAGACTGAAAAGGATGTGATTCAACAATACGTAAATTTGTTGAGTAACATTAGAAAAGAAATGGCACTGTTATTTGAGAAGTACGAAGTTGAGGGTAAATTAACCTATGCGGAAATGGCAAAATACCACCGTTTAGAGGAATACTTCAGAAAAACGGAATATACGATTGATACCCATTATAAAGGGTTAAAGAAAACGATATTTAAGAGTTTAAGTAAAGCGTATGAGAATGCATATTATGAAACTGCAAAAGGTATCCAAGAAGCTATAGAACAAGACTTGCAATATTCTTCAGTCCCTCATGAGGTTATTACGGCAGCCATCGAATTACCAATAGAAGGACTAACCTTATCCCAGCGACTAGAAAAGCAACGAAATAACATTGTTTTTACTATCAAGGACACCGTCACAAGAGGGTTAGTTGAGGGTCAAACTTATGCTACTATGGCGAAAAATTTAAAAAAAGTAGTAGAAATTGACGCAGCAAAATCAACCCGAATTGTTCGTACTGAAGCGCATCGAGCAAATGAAACTGGTAAACAAGATAGTGCAAAGTATGCGAACTCTGTCGGTGTCATCACGGTTAAAGAGTGGAACAGTTCAAAGGATGAAAGGGTACGTGACCGAATTGAGGCAAGTCATAAAGAATTAGACGGGACTACGATTCCCCTTGACGAAAATTTTTCGCAGAGTGGTGCGTCCGGTAAAGGACCAGGAATGATGGGTTCAGCTGCACATGATATCAATTGTCGCTGTTTTCTTACGTACTCAATTAAGGACATTGAAAAGTCTGATAATGTTGAATTGTATACAGAATATGGATACAATGATAACAAAGAAGTAAGGCAATGGTATATTGAACGTGATAAGAACATTATTAATGTTATTGATAAAAGTAAAAGTATTAAGCAACAGGCTATGCAAGCTTGCTCATTACGAAACCAGTATAGGTCTGAAGCTAGGTTAATGATGAGTGATCGTAAATCTGCTGAAAAGCTAGAAGCGGAACAACCTAATAAGTCATTCGAAGAACTAGTAAAAGACAAACAGAAACGAAAAGGTTTAACACTAGAACAAGCATATCAAGATATAGTAGATACTGCTGGTAAAACTAATGCTAAGGTAAACAAAAAATTAAATCTTTAATAGGTGGTGATTTCTTTGTCTAAATATGAATTTTCATATAATATCTGGCCAGAAAGAAATGTTGAGTTGTTTAAACAATATTTAGAAATCCTTAAAAATATCCCGAAATGTAAACTCAAAGGAAACATTTTAGAAGATATTGATGGTAGCTTGCTTGGAATTTTTAAGCTGAAAGGAAAAAATATTGTGTTAAAAGATGATGAATACGTTGGAGCATTGTATATTGATTCAGAAATAGACATTTCGAAATATTTACCTGTTAGACCAAACACTTAAAAGAAAGTATGGGGATACCGGGGGGCTGATGATGATAACATACTTATCTAAAGTTAGCGTTACAGATGAGATTATGATTTATAGATACGGACCAGATGAAGATAATTTGGACGGTCTCATTGAGATTGATCGACTTGATTTTAGTAAAAAGCCGAAGATTACACTAGCTTCTGAAGATGGCACTGACCTAAAAAA
>NZ_JBALMO010000350.1:0-2482 GCF_036963345.1 Bacillus sp. JJ722 | reverse complement strand
AATGATGTTGACAACCGATGAATCAGAATTGGAAAGTATTGATCAAGAGATAAAATCACTACAAGTAAAAAATGATGAATTATTACATTTATTTAAAAAAACAAGAATGAGTAAGGAACAAAAAAGTCTAGTGGATGAACTAGAATTAGTAAATAAGAGATATAGAGAGGTTCAATCAAACCTTACTCAAAACATTTTAGATGGTCAAACCTTTCAAGAGAATCGAGCATTGAAAACAAGTATGATTTTAGCTGAAAAGCAACGAGATACGATCGTTAATGAACTAGAGAAAATAAATCTTGATAGTGCCAGAAATATTAATAAGGTTAATCTTGATAATGCAAAGAGTCTTACTATAAAAACTATTATAATAATTATTATTGTTTTAATTGTTTCTCTAGGTATATTTGTTTTTTTAAGAAAGTACATAAGACAATCAATAAATTCTATTTTAGATTTTTCACAGGAATTAGGTAAAGGAAATTTAACGAAACGGGCAACGATCATATATGAAGATGATTTTGGTCAAATAGCTCATTCGTTAAATCAATCAGTAGCACAAATACAAAATCTCGTAGGTAGAGTAAGTCATACTTCTCAAGATTTAAGTGCTATGAGTGAAGAACTTTCTGCAACAATAGAAGAAGTAAATGCTTCGATGGATGAAATTAATCATTCTGCTGAAGAGGTGGCATATGGCAGTCAAACCATCAGCGCAGCAACTGAAGAGGTAAATGCAACTACTCACGACATGCTAAGCAACGTTGTTCAAATTAAAGAAGAAATAGATGGTGGGGTAGAAAATTGTCAAAAAATAAGAGTACGTGCAATCGGAGTAAAAAATACAGCAATTGAATCTTCAAATATTGCTCGTAATCTTTTTGCTGAAAAACAACATTCTGTACTTCAATCAATCGAAGAAGGAAAAATTGTTTCTGAAGTAAAAGTGATGTCTAATATAATTGCTGAAATTGCTAATCAAATTAATTTACTCTCTTTAAATGCAGCTATAGAAGCGGCAAGAGCTGGTGAACATGGTAAAGGCTTTGCTGTAGTTGCAGATGAAGTACGGAAATTAGCTGATCAGTCAACGGCAACGGTTCAAGATATTCAAGTGGTCACTAATAGAGTGGAAAATGCTTTTGTGAAATTGTCAAGTAACGCTCAAGATATATTGACGTTTATGGATGATAAGGTTCATAGTGATTATGATGCATTCCAAGAAAACGGAATACAGTATGAGCAAGATGCCATCCTCTTTGCTGAAATGGCAAAAGATATTGCTGTGTCAATGGAAACAATGATGCAGTCAATGGGAGAAATCCAAAATGCAATAGAAAATGTCTCTAAAGTATCTAATGAATCAGCTATGAATACAAACGCTATCAAAAATAATATTTCTGAAACACTACATGCATTACAAAATGTAACTGATTCATCAATGCACCAAGCAACCTTAGCTGAAGATCTTACTATAGATGTAAACAAATTTAATATTGATTAATTTCGGTTTTATTTTTATGCTAAGTTAAGGTTCATAGTTGAGTAAAGATTTAAAAACAGAGCTAATCTACAAGCGTGTAGAATTTGCTCTGTTTTTTTACTATATTTCAAAGGATTTCATTTATTTATCTCTAAAGTAATTCAAATAGTACATAAGATCAATTCGTATGTACCATTTGAGTCTATCTCTTGTTTTAGAATGTATACTTATTTGATATTAGATATGACTGCATTAAGTTGTTCAAATAATTCATTTTTAGTTAATCTAGAAACTTTATCCTGCCCATTCAAATCAATCTGTTCATAATTTATTTTAATAACATCATTGTTTTTTGTCTTAATATCAGAGGGAATTTCTTCATTATATTTAAGTTCAACTGTATTTCCTACAATCTCAATTTGGAATGGTACGGATGAAGGGCCATAACTATCCCTTGTTTGAAGTTTTTTCAGAAATAATACGTACTGTTTATCTAAATTTGGCTTATGATAATTTGAGACAATTACATCATTCCCATACTCTTTCCCATCTACTTCGGTTGACACATATATAGAGTGGGGAATTGACACTTCAATTTCACCTTTTAAACTACCCATAAGCGCTTGATCAACAACAAAAGAATATATTTCACCTTCATGATTTTCGCCCATATTCCAATTTTCAATATATTTATTATAATGTCCTAAAACTATAAAATCCGCACTATTAGCAAGACCTTCGATATCTCCATTCACTTCATAGTCTGATGAATAATTCAAATTATAGACCTTAGGAGCGTTACTCTTTTTAATTGCGTCTAAATTATTGAAACTTATATATATAGTTACTACTGAAATGACAACTACTAGACAAATAGTAACTATCGTTGTTTTTGAATTAAACTTTCTTGTCATTTTATATCCATCCTCTTAAATAGTTTTTGTTAGATTAATTCTGTTTTAATGGAAAATCAAGGGTATTTTGCATTAACTTCATCAT
>NZ_JBALMO010000349.1:246-12686 GCF_036963345.1 Bacillus sp. JJ722 | reverse complement strand
TATTTCTCCTTATCTGCTGTACTTAGTGCCTTGCCAAGTTTCTTGTTCCCCATTTCAAACTCAACTTTATAACCTTGATTTCTTAAGTTACTAGCAACTAATAATGATTCTTTCTGTGTATTTAATGGTATTAAATACACATCAACATTGGACTGATTTACGTCTTTATCCTGTGTTGCATTTAAAGCTGCATAAATAACATCTAATCCGAAAGAAATTCCCACAGTTGAAAAGCTTTCATTAGTTCCTATGAGCCCACCAATTGCATTATCGTATCTCCCTCCACTACCAATGCTAGACTTAATGGTTTTATCAGTTAAAAATATTTCATAAATCGTTCCTGTATAAATCTCTAAACCTCTTGCTAAAAATGGATTGAATACACATTTATCATTTACACCAAGGTATTCTAAATAAACTCCTAGTTCTTTTAATTCATCTAGGCCTTGCTTAACTTGTTCATTTTGTTCAGAAAATGGCTCAAAGTAGCTAGAACTAATGTTATTTTTATCAATCAAAAACTGTTTAATGGAACTAACTGTTGTAGATGCAAGCCCTTGTTCCATAAGCTCCGTAATAACTGATTCTAATCCTACTTTTTCAAGCTTATCAAGTATTAAGATAACTTGGTTCATTTTATCTTTTGCTGTTTTATACACTTCCAGCATACCTGTTAGTAATTTTCGATTGTTATATTGAATAGTTACATTTAAATCAAGCTTTTTGAATACATCTAATGCCATGATCATTAATTCTGCTTCAGCAATTTGAGATTCAACACCTACAATATCAACATCACATTGTGTAAATTCACGAAATCTTCCAGTTTTAATCGGTCCATCCCTGAATACTTTTCCTATCTCATATCTTTTAAATGGCATCCTTATATGTGGATTCATTGCAACTACTTTTGCAAACGGAATGGTGAGGTCATATCGCAAAGCCAAATCTCTTTCTCCCCTATCCGTTAACTTATACATTTCCTCTAATATTTCAGCACCTCCACCATATTTAGATGCTAGCAATTCTGTATAATTTATGATTGGAGTCTCTAATGGCATACAGCCATATTGGATAAACACATCCTCCAATGTTCTTCTAATTTCTCTTCGAACTACTTCAGCACCTGGTAAATAATCTTGTGTTCCCTTAACATTTTGATAATCCATTTTTCTCATTTTCTTTACCTCCGATACATTTTTAGAAATAAAAAAACCGCATTAGATTAATATGATAAAAATTAATCAATACGGTTTAACGATAAATAGCCTTCCTATATCTGATTTATAAAAAATCGATTAGCAAGACTATTTGATATGATGATGTAATTGTGAATATGAAATAAGATTTATAGATAACAGCATTATATCCACCTCTAATTTTTAAATATTGTATCAAATTAACATATATAATTCAATTATTCTCAAAACTTAAACACGTCTATTTTTTGGCCTTTAACGTCTAAAACAGTTTCCACTAAACTCCAACCTCTATCTAGATAGTATGTTGAAGCATTTTCTGTTTTTAAATATAATTCTTTATACCCTAATTTCTTTACAGTACTTATTGTTTCATTTATTAACTTCTGCCCTATACCTTTACTGCGATGTTCTGGTTTTGTATACAGTGAAGCAAGCCAAGGTTTGTACATATCTCGTTCCTTTAAATCATTCTCAAATATGGACACTGTACCGATACACTCATCACCTTCAATTGCAATTAACGTAATGGGAAATTTGTCGGTATGTGTATTTGAAAAGTATGTACATACTTCATCAAAAGTCATTTTACTTTCAGTATTAACCACGAATTCACTGTATATCATTTTTGATACATCATTAATATATTTAGGTTGGTTTACCAATAAATCAACAATCATATTATTTTTCCTTTCAGGTATTTCAATTATAATGGCAAACTCATAGAAACCGTTCTATTTTTAAAGCCCATTTTTTCATATAGTTTAATCGCATTGTTCTCAACAAAAGCACTTAAACGAACTTCAGAATATCCTTCCTGTTTTAGCTGATTAACAGCGGCTGTTAGTAACTGTTTCGAAAGCCCTTTTCCCCTGAATTCTTCTAGCACATATAGTTCATAAATAAAACCATTCATCCTATCAGTAAATTGATCCTTACTTGCTCCTAGGAGAACCCACCCTTTCAACATATCTTCTTCTACTGCGATTAAATAATAACATCCTTTATCAAGAAGGGGTATGACGAGCTGTTCAATCTTTTCATTAGTGGGTTTTACTTCACCTAATGTTCCATCAAATATAGCCTGTGGTGATAGTAACAAAACTTTTTTTAGTTCCGAATCGTTAGGTTTTCTAATTTCCATAGTTGAGTAGTCCCTTCCTTGTAATCTCACTATTTATAATAATCATTTTTTTCAACTGTTATTTTCTTCATTTGTTCAAAAAGGACAAAAAACCTCAAACTTTTAGATAAAAAATCAGCTTGAATTTTTTGGGTCTGCTTCTTATACATTTCTTTGCTTAAATAACTCTACACCACAAGAAATTGCTCCGATTAGTCCGCAAATAGCAAAAATATATTGAACATGTAAAGATGTTGATGAAAATGAGCCAGAAAGGATTCCTTTTAAACCAACTCCCAATATCGCTAAACTACATATAAGAGTTAATAAAATTCTATTTCTTGATTTCATTTTACAAACCTCCAATACAATATTCACACTTTATTTTAACATAATTTTCTGAAATTTAACACTGAACTATAAATACTTCATTTTACATTTATATTTGAATGTACATAAAAGAATCACGAATAGATAAACTAAGTTTAGTGAAAGGAGATAAGAAAATGAGTAGAGGCAAACATTTCAATCATAAACAAAAAGGACATCCTGGAGACTTCTCAAAAAATACTCAAGTTGAAGGGAAGAATCACATTCAATATGGAAAGCCAATTGAAAATATTCTTCCAGAAGAAACATTTAAAAACCGAGTTAAAGACGAGTAAGTTACCTTACTCGATTCAAAAAAGAGTAGAAATTTCTACTCTTTTTCTCAAAAATACTACTGTCTTGTATTCCATCAATAACTAATCTTTCATTTTCTTCTTAAATCCTGAAATAGCTATTAAAAAGATAATAACCTCTAGTTAAAATATTAAGGATATTTAACTGTAAAAAGAGTACTTCTTCCATTTAACTTACCATTTTTAACACTACCTAATCTGTAATCAGCCCATCCTGCTAGCTTTTTATTTCGAGTTGCGTAAAGTACTTTATCTCCAAGAATAAAGATATTATCAAATGTATTTGTTGTTAATGTTGAAGTACTTTTACCATCTATACTCATTTTATACAGTCGTTTCTTATCACTACTATTGATAAAATATATGGTTTTGCCACTTATTATAGGACTTGTTACTTCACTTGAAGTCAGTTTCACTTTGCTTTTATTATCTAGTGTTGCTCGGTAAAAACCATTATAAGTTTGATAATATAGATAGTTTCCATCGCTTGTAAAACTTGAGACAGATCCCGTTAATTTCTTCTTGTTCTTACCATTTAAGTCTGTAACGTAGATAGATTGAGTATAGTTATTGAAATTATCGTAAGCAATAAAGTATATTTTATTACCTATAATCTTGAAATCCCTAGCGTTCATTCCATATACTAATTGTTCTTTCTTAGTCTTTAGGTCAAGTCTATGTATTCCCATATTTGCATTCGGTTCAGATCCCATTAAGTCTGTATAATACAAGTAGTTTCCCACTAACGTAAGTCCTGCGGGCATAACCGTATTAGAATCCAAACCGTCTATTAGTTTTGTTTTATTTTTTCCATTTTTTCTTACTTTATAAATACTTCCATCAGAATAATAATACCAGTCCTTATCTTCGGTAATGTAGCCATAATTAGCTAAATTCCCTTGTGAATTCCCATGTATCCCCTGCCCATTTGCAAGCGATGGATATGCAATGGTGATAACGAGACTGAAAGCAATAAACATTACAATTAACTTCTTCATAAAGTCTCTCCTTTTATTTATTTAATATTTTAATTGTATCAAATAAAATAGGAAAAACGACAAATTTTCTAAACAGTTAGAATTATCACCCGTAACATTTTTAGGAACAAAAGCAAATTTTGAATTTAAAATGTGCGGGTGCATTTTTGTATACGCATCTATGGAATAACTAACTTGTTAACCATTTAAAGTAAAAGGAACCTTATAGTTAAGCATAATAGTTCCAATCGTTAAACTTCTATTACTTACACTCTTTTTCTGACTGTTAATGGATACTGTCTGTTAAAAAGAGATGTATGATACAATACAGCTTATGAACTATACGAAATCGCTACGGAAGGAGAGCAGCCATGAAACTTAATCAACGTATCATTAAAGAGATGTGCGGGACAATCTCCTTCAAGCGTGGAGAGGCATTTTACCGCGCAGATAAAGTAAATTTCCTACTGTTTGGACCTACTCGGTATGAGGCAGTTGTCAAAGGTAAGGAAGATTTCCATGTTGATATTGTGATTGAAGATGAAGAGATAATCCAAACATCATGTAGTTGTCCAACTTTGTCATCTTTCGATAAAGATTGCCAACATATCGCCGCTGCGTTGCTCGCTATCCAGGATCGGACGCAACACATTCAAAACAGTAAAAGTATATTGACTCAAAGTGGAGACTCTGGAATGGCGAATGACCTCATGCAATTATTCTCTAGACAGCCTATTCGCTCAAGTCGTGAACTGAGACATTTCGAAAATAGACAATCGTTAGAAATGCAAATCGTGTGCGGACACATTCAATCTAACGAAAAAAACGCTGTTCCTGGTATCGAGCTCAAGATTGGTTCTTTCCCTGTACAAGACATCCGAAATTTCTTAAAAGCCGTTCAGGAGCGGAATGCTTACATTATTTCATTATCTTTCACTTATGATCCAGAACTTCATTGCTTTTCTCAGGAGCAAGATAACATCATTCAAGAGCTAATCCAGATTGTCTATGATGACGAGATGTATATAAAATCTTTGCCGGAAACGACTTCAATTCTACCAATACCTCCTTCATCATGGTCGGAATTGCTACCTTTGCTTGTCTCCTCGAGAAATGTCAAGCTTCGAAAAAATGATGAGGATTACGAAAACATGCGCTACAGTGACGGAAAATTGCCACTCAGCTTTCAATTTTTTGAAAGTGAAAGTGGATTTCAATGTCAGGTAAATGGACTTAATAAACTGATATTAATGAAGGATTATCGAACGGCCATCATGGACGGGCAATTGTTCTACATGACGAATGAAGACAGCAAACGATTGTATGAGCTACAACATATGCTTGCTACAACTGGTTCTAACATAATCCCTATTGAATACAATCAGTTAGAGCTCTTCATGGAAAGAGTTGTACCTGGTCTAAAAAAACTAGGAGACGTCCGACTTCCTAAGAAACTCACTACTTCGTTGGAAAAAACGACCCTCCAAGCTAATATATATCTTGATCGTATTAAAAATAGGGTACTCGCTGGAGTTGAGTTTCAATATGCTGATATTATAATAGACCCTTTTAAGCAAGCTCCAAGTCTGAATAGACTCTTAATTAGAGATGAAGATAAAGAGACGACCATTCTTGAATTATTTGAAGAAAGTGGGTTCACAAAAACAGAAGGTGGCTACTATCTACAAAACGAAGAGCTGGAATATGATTTCCTGAATCGTACATTGCCAAAACTACAACATATTGCAAAAGTATATGCTACCACAGCAATTAGGAACAGGATTTTTCGAGGTCACAGTCGCCCACGTATCTCAGTTAGGCTGAAAAAAGAACGAACCAATTGGCTTGAGTTCAAGTTTGAACAGGATGGTATCCCTGATAGTGAGATACGAGGTGTATTACAGGCGTTAGAAGAGAAGCGCAAATTCTACAGATTGAAAAACGGATCGCTATTATCTTTAGAAGCCCGGGAATATGATGAGATTAGACGTTTTCTTAGTGCTGTTCCAGTTCAAGAAGAGAAATGGGAAATGCCTGTTATCCAAGGTCTGCAACATATCTCTGGAGAAGATGGAACATTCCAATTGGAAGCCTCATTCCGCGAATTCTTGAACCGTATCCAACAGCCAGATACAAATGATATTAAAGTTCCTGATCATTTGAACACCATTCTTTATTCATACCAAGTAGAAGGCTACAAATGGCTGAAAACATTGAAACAATATGGATTTGGAGGCATATTGGCTGACGACATGGGGCTTGGAAAAACACTACAAGCCATCACTTATCTTGTTTCGGAGCAACATGAGATTCGAAAGCATCGTAAACCTGCATTAATTGTCTGCCCTTCTTCACTCATCTATAATTGGTTAAATGAGTTAATGAAGTTCGCTCCTGAAATCGAAGCAGTTGTCGTAGATGGAACAAAATCCGAAAGGACGAAACTCCAGAAACAATGGACAGATATGGATGTAATTATTACATCTTATCCCTTGCTACGTCAGGATTTGGTGTGGTTCAGAAAACAAAAGTTTCATACCGTTTTTTTTGATGAAGCACAAGCCTTTAAGAATCCTGTTACCCAGACAGCAAAAGCAGTAAAGTTAATCAATGCCGATCAATCTTTTGCTTTGACCGGCACACCTGTTGAAAATTCCCCTGAAGAACTATGGTCCATTTTCCATGTGGTATTTCCTGAATTATTCATGGGATTAAAGGAATATAGCAATCTGACGAGAAAAACGATAAGTAGACGGATGCGACCTTTCATGCTTCGGAGAGTAAAGGAAGATGTTCTTGATGAGCTACCGGACAAAATAGAGTCAATTGAAACAGTAGAACTGCTTCCAGAGCAAAAGAAACTATACACCGCTTATTTAGCTAAGCTTCGTCATGATACATTAAAGCATCTCGATCGCGACACGTTACGAAAAAACAAAATCCGGATTCTTGCCGGGCTTACTCGCCTGCGTCAAATATGTTGTCATCCGGCATTGTTTGTAGATGGATATAACGGCAGTTCGTCAAAATTCGAACAGCTTCTGCGAATTGTAGAAGAATCATCTCTTTCCGGCCGACGTGTTCTGATTTTTTCTCAATTTACAAAAATGCTGGAGCTTATTAAGCAAGAGTTGGCTATGCGAGGATTACCTTACTTTTATCTTGATGGTCAAACAGCTGCTGAAGAGAGGGTCAAAATGTGCACTCGTTTTAACAAAGGTGAACATGATTTCTTTCTCATTTCCTTAAAAGCAGGAGGAAATGGACTAAATCTAACAGGTGCTGATACGGTTATACTATATGACTTATGGTGGAACCCAGCTGTCGAGGAACAAGCGACTGATCGTGCCCACCGGCTTGGACAACAGAACAACGTCCAAGTAATCAAACTAGTAGCTCGTGGGACAATTGAAGAAAAGATGAACGAATTGCAAGAGAAAAAAAGACATCTCATTGAAGAAATCATCGACTCTGATAGTAAAAACCAGTCGTCTTTAACCGAAGAAGATATACGACAAATACTGAATTTAGATATAGAAAGCGGAAACGCTCTTTAACATATCTACCCTTACAATATTAAGCAGCCAGCCCCCAAAAGGACTGGCTGCTTCTCTTTAATAGAAGATTAAACTCAAATTAACCTTTATCAATAAAAAATGAAGAAATGCTTCTTATAGTCCTATATTTATGTAGACAACAATTCATAGCGCTGAATGATGCATACTATATGTTATCTTCAATAGATGGAGGTGATTTCATGTACGACCAAAGACATTACGGATTTGAGCAACCGCCATTTGAAAATTGTCCTACGCAACAAAGCACAGACATTCATCCTACTCAAATTAGTCCGACTCGGCATATTATTAATAAAAGAACCATCGTCCACGTAGTGCCACATTTTCATCCACCTCTAGTCAATAATGGTCATATGTATCAGAACCAACCTTATTTTAGTCAACCACAATCTGCCGTTGATAACTACTATCCTGAGAATATAATACCCTTTCAGCAACCATTATTAACTCCAAAACCTTTTATGCATCGTAGAAGAAGACGCTTTTGAATTTCCCCCTCAAATGAGGGGGCTCTATTAAACAAATATCAAATCAAACCTCATATTCTCCAGTTTAAAATAAGGCATAAAAAAATGGAGAAACTCATGTTCCTCCTAATTTAAATCGATATTATGATAAACTTTATCGATGTATACTACCTGCGTCATTAATATTCGATTGATGCTTTTTCTCAGAGTAGGATATACTTGACCTACATAGTCATTTGGATCATTACAATAATATTTCTCTTCTATGTTTACTTTATAATTGCAAGTAAGCTCATTTGAATGAGAATCTACTTTTCTTGTACTAAATACTTCTACATATAAATTTTTATTTTGAATGAATATATCATTTGGTCTGTAAGTTTGATTGTCATCTATTAAGAAAATAACTACACCTTCTGCACGAATCATTGATCATCACCTCGATAACACATTATAACAAATTGTGTTATATAAGAAACGACCTTCTTTAGGTACTACGTAACTTGAGAATAACCCTAAGATCCGTCCATATAAAGCTAGTATGCTACTAATCTCAAGAATGTTGTTTTACTAATCTATTTTTAGAAGGTAAGATACCCTTAAAAATCATCACACCTATTATCAGAATGACTATTCCTAACAGTTTATTCAGTTGAAAAGGTATAACTTCCAAACCAAATAATCCAAAAGTATCAATACAAAATGCAACACTTAATTGTGTTATCAAACTAATCAAGATCGTGTAAGAAGGTCCCATTAATGTAACGGACTTCATTAAACATATTACGATGCCTATTCCAAAAATCCCACTTATGTAATACACGTCATTTGTGGTCTGTAAGCTAAAGATTAAGCTTCTTTCCGTAACAACATACATTATATAAGATGTAGCACACCCCAACCCAAGTACAAGAGAAGTAGTTAACCAATGTCCTACATGTTCATTAACTTTTGCATTAAATATCGATTGAAAACTAATTAGTATTCCTGCTAAAATCGCAAAAACAATTCCTATCATAAAACCCCTTCTACACAATTACTCGTAAATGTTGTTTATCGCTCTTTTCCTCAATTCCACTGAATCTTTCACAATGATTCTTCCATTTCTTCTTTCAATTATGTTCTCTTTCGTGAATTTTTGTAAAATCCGAATGATATGTCTATAACTTGAACCAACATAGTCAGCAAGATCTGATATAGATGTAAAATCTATTTCATCATTAATCGGCTTGCCGGTACCATCTGTAGTTATAGAAAGTAAATAGCTTGCTACTCTTACTTCGGCTGGGTAAAGAAGATTAAGCGATGTAAAGTTAGTCGACATAAATAAATTATGTGTTGCATTTTCCAGAAGAAAATTCATGAAAGCAAAATCATTTAACAATTCTTGTTTTATAACATCAAAAGAAAGAGAAATAGCTCTTACTTCCGTGCATGCTTCAACAGCATTTTGTGCTTCTATATTTTGGATTAATTCAATATCACCAATTATAGCTATTGGGTTCTTGAAGCGAATTATCAATTTTTTCCCATCTGGTGTAGTAGTGTATATCTTTACTTTTCCTTCTACCACTATGAACAAACGATCTAGTTCAAATCCTTTGTCACAAATCAATTCCCCTTTTTTAAATAGTGTTAATTGAAAGAAATCTTGATTGATATTTTTGAATATCCCATCAATATTAAATTTCTTAAGATTTTGGATAATTTCATCTGATTGATTCATTCGTTACTCCTCCGCTGTTTACCAATTGAATACAACAATACCACTGACCATTACTAGTATCCCAATAATATGGTGGCGATTTAATCCCGTCTTATTTACATCAAAATAGCCTTTCATCTCTATTAAAAAAGCCGAAAGTAATTGAGCAATCATCAGCGTTCCTACTGTAAAAGTGATACCTATAGAATGTATTGAAAATGTTTCTGAAAACACGATAATTGCTCCAAACGTGCCAGGTGTAAGATATATTTTATTAATATTTTTTAATTCTGACAAATACCCATCTTTCTTAATAATATAAAAAGCGATAGCTATCATAAAACCGATAAAATGAGTAATGATGCTTGTTGGCCAGATACCTATATCATTACTAAGTTTTACATTAAAAGCACCTTGAAGTGTTATGAGAGCTCCCCCAGCAATTGCAAATAATATCCCCTTCATTCTTAAACTTTGACCTCCATTCTCTAGATTTATCTAATTTAAAACGAATTGATCCAAATAGAAAAGGACATTTGTCACATTACATAACTCTGGATGCATTAAATATTTTTGAAAAATTTTTGATTTTATCATTTTAAATGATAAAATATGCTAAATCATATAAAACATGATGAAACAATAAATTCTTTAATAATTAGGAGTGAAGCAAATGTCAGTAGATATTTATTTAAATTTTAATGGGAACTGTCGTGAAGCAGTAGAGTATTACGCACAAGTATTTGGACTAGAAACACCTCAAATCATGACCTTCGGCGAAGCCCCCTCGAATCCCGATTATCCTCTTCCAGATGAAGCGAAAAATTTAGTCATGCATACAAGATTAAATATTGATGGAAGTACTGTTATGTTTTCAGATACCTTCCCAGGGACTCCTTTTGTTGAAGGAAACAACATAACCCTTGCCTTAGTTAATAAAAATACGGATCAAATTCAATCTATCTTTAATCAACTAAAAGAAGGCGGAACTGTCAGCATGGATTTACAAGAAACCTTTTGGAGCAAACTTTACGGGAGCTTAACAGATAAGTTTGGTATCCATTGGCAGTTCAATTATGATAGTGATTGCTAGTAAAGTATTTACAATACATTTTACTTAAATAATAATTGATGTAAAACAAAAATAGCATCCCAATTATAGTTCATAATTCGAATGCTATTTTTGTTTATTTAGTTGTACCATGTTCAATGATTTTTGTAGAAATATGAACGGTAATAGGTATGTCACGGTACATTTCTTTCCATTCTGACTTTTCCCAAATTTTATTGTGAAATGCTTTTACTCTTAATCCTATAGCTAAACCATCGCAATTAGCTTTCTGTAATTTTTTAATCGTTCTTTCAGCGACTTTTGTTAATTGCTTTTCAATATTGTGAGTTAAATCATCAATAACTTTTTTTCGATTTAAATGATCTAATGGATATTCATTTACACCTAGGTCTAGATGAAGATCAATATGCGCACTTATATTTCCATTTTTTTCTATAACTCGTAATTTTCTTTTTGTATCTAATACATTAAAATTTACATAATTTTTCTGATTATTCTTTTTAGTTTCTTTCACTTTCAGCGTGAAAGTTCTTTTCTTCTTATGGGAATCGTTTAATAATAAATACATTTTAGTTTCTTTAGTTGATAACTCTCCAACCATCTTATCTTGGTCGAATAAAGCTAAACCAATGACTTTAGCTCTATTTTTTTCTTTCATTACTTCTATTAAAGGAATTAATATGTCTTTTTCAGGAGTAGAAAGATCGGAGGACGTCTCTTGAACGTTCACATTTGGCAAATCCCCAATCATAACCGCACTCTCAATTAACCCATAGTAATAGTCACTTATTAATGGTTTTTCAGGCGCAGTAATCGATAGTGCTTCTTCAGCTGTTCCTTTTACTATTGCTACACGTGCATTTAGCGGACTTTTTGATTCACTATAAAAGGTATCCATCACTGGCAAAATGCTTTTTTTCGCTACTTTTTCCCCAAATAAAAAGGTTCTTGTTTTCGAAAAATCCAATACTTCAGATACCTTTTTATCCATATTTTCTCTCGCATTTCTCGTGGTAACACCTTTATCAGAAGCGATAATAGACTCCTGATTCATACTTCCCATCATAGAAATAGGAAAAGCAACTGTTTCTGTTACATAATTTTCCTTATCAATGTCTAAACCAATAATCAGTACAATACCCCTTTCTTTTAACAAACGCTGATCCCAGCAACCGCTACAAACTATTGTAAGCAAACAAAGAAGAATGAATACTTTATTTTCTTTCATGGGATACGGCCTCCTGTTTTTTAAACGTTAGAGATATAAATAGAAGAACAAGAGGTATTCCTATAATAAAAATTAATCCAAAATCAGAAAATAGGTTCGATAAACGCTCTACTTCCAATTTTAAATTACAAATCAAAGAAATGATTAAACTACAAATGGCTGAAATGTAAACGAATAATTTTCTATCCAACTTTACGATAATACTGTTTAATCCCTTGGAAGCAGCATATATATTATTCATAAAAGATGTGGATACCATTACTATCCATATTGTTATAAAAAAAAGATCGGGTCTTTCGATTAAGGTGAGTTTTAGTGATTTTATTAGATAAGGAACTGGTTCAGGAATCCTCTCCAATTCATGTGCACTAAAGAAAAGAAAACAAGCAAGAGTTAGAATTGTATAAA
>NZ_JBALMO010000349.1:0-219 GCF_036963345.1 Bacillus sp. JJ722 | reverse complement strand
CTGTCGTGCACAAATTCGCAAATAACGTAATTTTTAATTTTGACATGGAAGAAGCATTAATCGATGGAAAGATAATGAGTAACATTCCAAAACCAACGAAAGAGAAGAGAGCCTCATTACTTCCTTTTAAAATAGGTTTGTAATCCAAAATTTCAATAGGCAATATATTCAATATATTGCCATCTTTAAATGAATAAAGTATTAAAGGAAGCATAAATA
>NZ_JBALMO010000348.1:0-2312 GCF_036963345.1 Bacillus sp. JJ722 | reverse complement strand
TTATTATACTATTTCGTATGGATAATAGCAAAAATTCTAACTTGGTTATTAATTATGTAAACTTTTCCTATCTAAGGTATAAATTATAGAATGAAAAGGTAATGCTGTCATTATAATTACTCTAATCGTAAATTGTAGATTGACAATCTTTTTATGGATGAATTGTACAATTTTCTTGCTATAATGGAATAAGTACTTTTATGTAGAAATATATGGGGAAATCCTCTAATAGCACAACTTATTTAGATAGGTTTTGAAAAAATCATAAGATAGGTTAATTGCCTAATTTAAAGATAAATTTTTATATTTTACAGGAGGAAAACATGAATAATCAAAAATCATTTTATATTACTACACCGATCTATTATCCGAGCGGAAAATTACATATTGGTCATGCTTATACAACAGTAGCAGGCGACGCAATGGCTCGTTATAAACGAATGCGTGGATTTGATGTTAGGTATCTGACAGGAACAGACGAGCATGGACAAAAAATTCAACGTAAAGCTGCTGAAGAAGGAGTTACACCGCAAGCGTATGTTGATAATATTGTTAGCGGCATTAAAGATTTATGGAAAAAGCTTGATATTTCATATGATGATTATATTCGTACAACTGAAGATCGTCATAAGGATGTAGTAGCAAAAATCTTTAAACGTTTGGTGGATCAAGGAGATATCTATTTAGATCAGTATGAAGGATGGTACTGTACACCTTGTGAATCATTCTTTACTGATCGTCAAGTAGAAGAAAGCAATGGTAACTGTCCAGATTGTGGTCGTTCTGTTGAAAAGGTAAAAGAAGAATCTTATTTCTTTAGAATGAGTAAGTATGCAGATCGTTTATTGCAATTTTACGAAGAGAATCCAGAGTTTATCCAACCTGAATCACGTAAGAATGAAATGATCAACAACTTTATTAAACCGGGTCTAGAAGATCTAGCTGTTTCGCGAACTACATTTGATTGGGGTATCAAAGTACCAGGAAACCCCAAACATGTCATATATGTTTGGATAGATGCACTATCAAATTATATTACAGCCCTAGGTTATGGTTCAGATGACCAAAGTAAGTTTGATAAATATTGGCCAGCTGATGTACATCTTGTTGGGAAAGAGATTGTTCGTTTCCATACAATCTATTGGCCAATCATGTTAATGGCACTGGATTTACCATTACCTAAGAAAGTTTTCGCTCACGGTTGGTTATTGATGAAAGATGGAAAAATGTCGAAATCAAAAGGTAATGTTGTTGATCCGGTAACTTTAATTGATCAGTATGGATTAGATGCTCTACGTTATTATTTACTTCGTGAAGTACCATTTGGTTCAGATGGTATCTTTACACCAGAAGGCTTTATTGAAAGAATAAACTTTGATTTAGCAAATGATTTAGGCAACTTATTAAATCGAACAGTTGCGATGGTTCAAAAATATTTCGATGGAAGCATTCCACAATATAAAGGTTCTAACAGTGAATTTGAAGCACAGCTTCTTGAAACAAGTAAAGAGACAGTTGCTAAGTATGAAGAAGCAATGGAATCCATGGAATTCTCAGTGGCACTATCAAGCATTTGGCAGTTAGTTAGCCGCACGAATAAATTTATTGATGAAACAGCACCTTGGGTATTAGCGAAAGAAGAAAAAAATGATGAATTAGGTAGTGTTATGGCTCATTTAGCCGAATCTTTAAGAAGAACGGCTATTCTATTAAAACCATTCTTAACACAAACGCCTGACAAAATCTTTGCTCAGCTTAATGTTCAAGATGAAGCCCTAAAATCATGGGATAGTTTAGCTGACTTTGGCAAAATACCTGATGGTACGAAAGTGAATAAAGGGGAACCAATTTTCCCTCGTTTAGAAATTGAAAAAGAAGTAGAATTCATTAAAGAGAAAATGCAAGGTTCTAGTCCAACTAAAGAAGAACCAAAAGAAGAGAAAAAAGTCGAATTAGCAGATGAAATCACTATTGATGATTTTATGAAAGTAGATTTACGAGTAGCAGAAGTCATCCAAGCTGAGCCTGTTAAGAAAGCAGATAAATTACTAAAATTACAACTTGATCTAGGTTTCGAAAAACGCCAAGTTATTTCTGGAATCGCACAATTCTACAAACCAGAAGAGTTAGTTGGAAGAAAAGTTATTTGTGTAACGAATTTAAAACCAGTTAAATTAAGAGGCGAACTTTCACAAGGAATGATTTTAGCTGGAAGTGAAGATGGTAAATTAGCACTTGCATCTGTGGCAGAATCGTTACCTAATGGTGCTAAAGTTAAGTAATTGTATTATCAAGTTTGAAATGAAATGTAC
>NZ_JBALMO010000347.1:0-3395 GCF_036963345.1 Bacillus sp. JJ722 | reverse complement strand
AAGCCGTACTTATCTGGATTAAGAATCTCTTTGGAGATTCTATTTTTCAATAAAAGGTAGATTTTATTATGTTTTTACTATCTTCAAATAATTACCCTTTCATTTAAGAGTTCTATTTCATCAGTTATTCTGAGATAACAAATTAGTATGTTATACTTATTAAAAGAGAGGGTTGATTATTTGACTGAAACTTATCCTAGTTATGTAAAATCAATAACAAATTGTGACACTAAAAGAATAAAGAGTACCAAAGTTAAAAGTAGAACGATACTTACTGCACAGCTAAATAACAGGTATACCAAAAAAATACTTTTTATTTTAATGAATCCTGGTGTAGCTGATATGGATGTATCTGATAGCACCGTTAATAAATGCGCTCATGTAGCCTTTAATGACTTAAGAAGCTATAAAATCGGAGCATTTAGCATCGTAAATGTTTACCCATATTTTCTTTCTTCTACTAATTTGCACAAGGTGCTGGATTCCGTAAAAAGCCTCTCGTCAGCTTATTATTACAAAAAACTGTTCGCAAATTTAAGTCTTATTCATGATCAAATTGTTGAAGCTGATTATGTTTTCTTATGTACTGGTGGTATACCAGAAAATATTGATGATGCAAATGAATACGAATTTCTAATTGATACTATTCATAGCTATGTAGAATCAATTCATGGTGCTGCCTTTTTAGCTAAATCCGATAGATACAAAAGTTTTGTTAAAAATGATAAGTATTCTTATCATTTGTGCCCTAGTGGTATCCCTAATGTAATTAACACTGCTCAAAGATTTAAAATATCTAAAGGAAGATTTGTACAAATAGAAAATCAATATAAATTGCCTCTGACTCAACCACAATAAACCTCAGGAGTGATTAACTTCACTCTTTTTTTGGATTAAAAACAGATATTACAATACCACGAATATCATTCTAAATTGTGTTTCTTTCTAAGCTGGATCAATTCTTCTTAAGTTTTGCTATTTTTTTTACGTCTTCTTTTCTTTCTTCTTGAATTAACCATTCAAAGCAACTCTCACAATATAAATCACCTTTATATTTAACCCAATTACTATGTACTTCATTACCGCAACCGTTCAATTCACAATGTTGAAATGAAAATTCTTCCTTATAAAACTTCAATTGTTCATCAATGTCTAGTTTGCTCATATCTTTCGTAAATTGGTATAATATATTCGGATTCATGGAACATTGGATTATATGAGTCCTGTACGATACAAAATTTCACACCTTAAGAAAGCTGTCTAGTTTTGTGTTGACAATCCAATGATACTAAAGAGTACTATTCACGTTTATTTGGAGCATCCTATCAACCTAACATACTAATTTCACAAAATTCCGAGACAAAAAAGCAGTTCATTTTACAGGGATTAGCAATTGGTTTTGAATCCTTATTTACAATCGAGTCTGATCCATTTTATAAACATTAGGAGATAGTTGTTAAACCTGTGATAGGAACTGAATACAAATTATCTTATCAGTATATTAAATTAAAAAATCAATACTTTTCCATTGCTGGCAAAGAATTTTTGAAAGCGCTTCACAAACAGCTAATAGGTACAAGGAATAATAATCAATCAGCGTGCTGTAACCGCTTGCGCAATTCTTAAAAAAAGTCATTCCTAAAAGTACACAATACATAGCAGAAGGAATGAATCATGATGAAATTTGTTTGATTCATTATCAAAATCATCTTGAAATAATCGAATCTTTTTTCGTAACAATAGTGTGAAAAGCATTTCCCAATCTAACTAAATATCAAATAAAGAAATTAGAAATCGTTTCTGCATCAAGTGTCATTATTAGCTGATAATCAAAATCACTAACTGATTCTTCACCCACTCACTTTTTAACTATTACAGAAAGTGAGTTTTTCCATATAATTTTTTACACATGGGTTTCACCTTATCTGAACAAATGAATTAGATAAACTATTATTCATAAAATTAATATTTACAACTTCCTAGAAGTACGTATTATTATAAAGCGAAAATAAAATCTTCTGAAGATGAGCTTTCTCATAAAATTGTGGAAATATTCCACGCTAACCGTCAAAGTTATGGTACGCGAAAAATCAAAGTAGAATTGAAGAAACATGGGCTAACCGTTTCTAGAAGGCGAATTGGTATAATTATGAAAGAAAACGTGTTGGATTCTACCTATACGGTAGCTCAGTTTAAACCACATCACGATCGGTGTAATGAATCAACGGTTAAAAATGAATTGAATCCTAGTTTTATGTAGACAATCCATTGTTCCCCTAACAGAAGATATCAAAAAAAAGAGCCGATTTTATCATATTAGTAAAATGATCGGCTTCCTTACTGAAGGACATTTATAATATTTTCACCTTTGCTTAAGGTGTCATACCCTCAAGCTTTTTTTCTTTTAAAATTTGTTTTTTTTATTTCTTACAGTTTCTATACCACTTGTTACTATTAATCAAAACTATTTTTAAGACAAAATTAGTTGTTTTTTTCGATTAGGATTATTTTTTTGTAGCCATTGATTACTTTCTTCTATTACCCATTTTCCGAATATGTTTAAAAAAGTTGATAACTCTATTACATTGTTAGTTGGTTCAATAGCAAACACTAAAGCTTGTTTCATATCCTTTTCTTGTTCTGGCAAACACCTTATACGCTGGGTATAAATCTCTTGTATACTTGCCTTCTTCTGCGGCAACTAACGCCATTCCTGCCCTTACAATTATTTTCATAATCCAACTACAGCAATCTAAAATATCTTCCTGATCCTCATTACCGACCAAGTCTCTTCTTGCTTGATTTATTTGTTCTTTCACATTTACTAAATGTTCATTTGCAAGTGTAACATCTACTTTAAATCTTGGTAATTGTTTGCTTAAATCCTCCCCGAAAACACATAGCCCATATGTTTTCATCATAAATGGTAGTATAGAAAACTGTTTCAGATTTATTATTTCCTGTTTATCTATAACATTCATTTCTATACCTTGTATAAATGGATATTTGTTTAACAAATATTCGACTAACTCTTTAACAAATGAGTGATTGTAAGTGAGCGTGCTATTTAAAACTAAGATCGTGTCTAAATCCGATACGTTATCAATACTTAATCCTCTAGGTACTGAACCTCTTATATAAACGCTATGTAGATTCTCACCTAAAAGCTCACTCAACTTAAAAGAAAATTCAGTAATAAGATTTCTATATTTAGGATTTATTTTTTGAATACTTGTTTCATTTATTAAGTAACCTTGCTCATCAATATTACAAAAACCACCAATATCTTTAATTTCGATGAAAAACACCTCACACTCATAATTAATCATAAAGTCTATCACAAAATAATTGTATAATTCAATTAATTTCCACTAACTCTTTAGTGTGTATTTGTA
>NZ_JBALMO010000346.1:0-6843 GCF_036963345.1 Bacillus sp. JJ722 | reverse complement strand
ATTTTAGCTGGTCTTTTTTGTGTTTCAAGAAGTATTTCATAACTAAATGGTTATAGTTAATGGATAAATGGGGATTTTTTAAAGTTAGAAATGAAATAAAATGAAAAAACTATTGTTTGCAAAATGGAATGAAGACCAAGGTGCTTTTATAGGGAAGGTTGTTCTTATATTCATTGCTGCTAAAATATCACTTCATTAGGTCCTTTGATTGGAATAATACGAGGTGATTTTGGGGATTAGAATATCGTAGTGGTATATTAACAAATATATCTTTGATTGCTTCTATTGTAGTTTTGTAATAAAGATTGACCATTTTAAAAAAAGTTCGATTATTTAAAATAAAGTTTGATTAGAATCATCTCCCCTCTAAAGAATGCTTAAAGGAGAGATGATTTATAATTGGATATTTATGTTAATATCATTATAAACATTGTGAAAAAACGTACTTACACTAACGGGGCAGGTGTGCGGCCGAGCCTAGGTCGTATCATATAGCGGGTGGGATTCCCGTCGAGTAAGAACTAGCCATTCGCTCGTAGCGAGTCTTGGAGGGCTAATGGTAACATTAGTCTTTAAGCGTAGACAGTTAGGTAGCGGGCCGAAAGCCAAATGGTTGAAGGGATTGAGCTCCATAAACGTTAGTAAATCGAGAGGGCTGATGTCTTACCTGCGTGCAGAAAGCAACATTTTATCCTTTGTCAAAGGCAAGAAGGATAAAACCTCTCTGGAGTCAGAGACCTTGGCACGTTATACATTGATATGATACGGCAACTCGGGAGACCCTACCGGTCTTTTCTTTCTAGAAGAGTATGGTGTACAAGCGATAACAAGCAAGGAAACCAAATGCCGTGTAGGGAGTCGGATAGCAGCGTAGTACCAATGAAATTGGGTAATGCCAATGGAGGAAAGGCTAGCTACCAGTTATCACCCTTACTAGGGATACATTTACTACACACAGAGGTAGAGATAATAAATGGAAACAAAACTAATAAGGATAGCAGAATTAGCAGAATCTGAATAGAAAAGAGATTAGCTATATTCTGTAAATGATGACTAGGAGGAGCCGTGTGCGTTAATAGCGCAAGCACGGTTCTGTGAGGGGGAGGAGTACAATTTACCGTAAGGTAGAAAGTCTCCCTTCTACTCGACTAGCGAAAGAAGGGTTATCTTACATCTTGAATAATCTGAATATTATGAAACAAAACGTTGTGTTTTTCGTCCAATATATGAGGAGGTTATTATGAAAAAAATCATATTATCATTATTTTTAATAGGCATATTAGTAGGTTGTTCCGAAAAAACAGTAACAAAAGAAGATTGGGAAGTAAGTCCAACTTTTAATATTCCTGTTGTCTTTGGAGATGGAACAAAAGGAGAATATGTTTTGGTTGGAGAGGAAGGAAGAATTGGTTTTTTAGTTGGCTCTGGTAAAGAGGGAGAAGCAGAAGCTCGACCAATTATTGCAGGAAACGGTAATAAATATATGTGGCATTTTTGGGGGGATAAAGAAGAATTTAATGGAAAGTTAAAAGTTGTTGGCATTAACGAAAAAGGAGAAGAACACAAAGTCCTTATTAGAAATGCGGGAACGTCTAATAGTGAAAAAGTTTGGGAGTATCCAGAAGTTGGAATAAGTCCTAATAATGGAGCTGATACACACGTTCCATCAAATATGGAATTTCCAACACCAGGACTATGGAAGTTAGAAGTTTATATTGGGGATAAATTATTCTGTGAAATCACTGTAAGTGTTGAAGAAAGCTAAATTCTTATTCAACTATTGGGTGCTAGAGCTTAAGATCAAGACTGCTAATGAGCAGTCTTTTGTTTTGCAACAAACGGGCAGGATAGTTGAATATGATGTTTCTAATTTATAAATCTAAATCCACAGAAAGTTTTACGGTATAATGTTCAAAAAAGTAAGTATGAATAAAGGAGAATTGATGTGACTAATTACGAAAATCGGTTGATAGAAATTATAAAAAATGACGACTACATAATATCTTTATTAAAAGCCGTTGAAAAGTTAAATTTAAATGATGCCTGGATTTCTGCGGGACTCATTAGAAATAAAGTATGGGACGTTTTACACAACATTAATACACACATAAATGACATTGATGTTATTTATTTCGATAGCACGGATACATCGTGGGAAACAGAAAAAGATTTAGAAAAAAAATTAGAAATTATAGTGCCTAACCAGCCTTGGTCAGTAAAAAATCAAGCAAGAATGCATTTGAAAAATGGATTTGAGCCTTATAATTCTTCCTTTGATGGCGTTGCTCATTTTACAGAAATACCTACTGCAATAGCTGTAAAAATGTGTAATAGTGAACTTAAAATAATGGCTCCATATGGACTAGAGGATTTGTTTGAAAAGATTGTTAAACCTACTCCATACTATCAAAATAATAGCAAGTTACGTTCAATATATACTGATCGTATGCAGGAGAAAAAGTGGGGTACAATTTGGATAGACTTATCTATAGAAGCTTAATGCTATTCTTCAGAATGGAAACTAGATAGATTTGTGAATTGATTCACTTAAACAAACGGGTGCTTGAGTTTAAGATTGAAGGTTCTGCGGTAACACTTTTCTTATTGAGTTAAAGGGGCAGGGTCATCCAAAAAATTCTATAATTAAAATAAGCTAGTTTATGAAAGAGGAAATAATATGGAAACTAATATGTTTCAAATAGAACGAATAACGAATGCTTTGTATAAATCTTGGTCTTTAGAATCAAGTTCAAAATGGAGTAAGGATAACCCCTCTATGGGGCAATGTGGTGTTACTACATTAGTTGTAAATGATATATTAGGCGGGGAGATTAGAAAAACTAAACTACCTGATGGATGGCATTTTTATAATTTTATTAATAACAACCGATGTGATTTAACCGCTTTTCAATTTATAGAAGAAATTTTATATATGGATATTCCTTCTAATAGAGAAGAAGCATATGCAGATACAAATGAGAAACAGTATGGCTATTTAAAACAAAAAGTTTTAAATTCCTTATTCAACTAACGGGTGCATTAGTAGAAGATCAAGGCTGTCACTTAGGCAGCTTTTTCTAATGCAACAAACGGTGCAGTTTAGTTGAAGAAGAAAAGAAGGAAAATAAGGCAATTTAATAGAATATCAATATAAATAATTTAAGTAAGAAAGGTAAATTATGCTCAATATTTCAACTCTATTTTTAAGTTATTTGATTGGTTCAATTTCATTTGCTTTAGTTGTCGGTAAACTATTCTATAAAACAGATATTCGAGATTATGGCAGTGGGAACCTTGGTGCAACCAATACTTATAGGGTTCTTGGAAAGAATGCAGGACTAATTGTTGCAATTACTGATTTATTAAAAGGTACATTTGCTTGTTTGCTTCCCCAGATACTTAATTCTACGGTTAACCCCATTATCTGTGGTTTATTAGCCATATTCGGACACGTATTTCCTGTTTTTTCAGGTTTTAAAGGCGGGAAAGCTGTTGCGACAGCAACAGGAGTTTTATTATTTTTGACACCTTTAGGTACTTTAACTGGCCTTGTTGTATTTATATTAACATTGATATTTTCTAAGTATGTTTCACTAAGTTCAATGTTAGCTGGAATAGGAATATTTATTTACAGCGTTATATTTGAGGATAAAGTCATTATAGTCCTTTCGTTATTCATTAGTATATTAGTGATAATTTTGCATAGGCAAAATATCAAAAGAATAGTAAAAGGAATCGAAAATAAAATATGGTAAGGAAAAATAACTCTTACAAAAATTATAAGTTATTTGGTAAAAGTAAAAAAACAAATTGTGAATAATTGTACTTAAACTAACGGGTGCTTTTGTGGAATAAGGCTCATTGAAATGATCAATCTTTTTTATAAAAAGTTCATACGGAATTTAAAAGGTTAACTCCATTTTGATTAATTTTTATTCAAAATGGAGTTTTTGTGTAGGCTGCTAAATAAGGTTGTGTGATTTCATTTATATCAAACTTTATTCCATTCCTGAAGAACTAAAGAAATTAGATACTAGAATAAAAGAGGTTGAAGCAGCTTTTTGTAGATTTGAAATAAAGTTGCGACGTTTATAAAAAAGATGCGATGTTTAAAATAAAGTCACGATGTTTTACTCCTTTAGATTTGGTTGGCTAAAGGGTGCACAGTTAAACTTTACAATTAATTCAATACTAAGATCTATCCTGTATGAGAAGGATAGATCTCTTTTGCATACTGATAGTTAGCAATAGAAACAACTTTATTGACAATAATACTAAGTGCACTTGGTATTTTAAGAATGGAGGTCATTATATGTGGGAATATCAAAATTCAGTAGTTACCACTGCCAGTCCAAGGTCAATTTGGAATTTATATCTAAATGCTTCTGAATGGACGAAGTGGGATAAAAGTATATCAGATGCAAAGCCCGATGGTTCGTTTGAAAAAGGAACAACAGGGTACTTAACCCCAATAGGGCAAGAACCCTTTTATTTCAGTTTGGCAGAAGTAAAAGAAAACGAATATTTTTCTAATGTTACATATCTTAAACAAGAAGGAATTCAAATAAATTTTTATCATCTTTTGGAGATTGAAGAAAATAAAACAAAGGTTACGCATGGAGTTATTATTTCTGGCCCAAATGCTGAAACTCTTGGTAGTCAAATTGGTCCTACTATTAAGATGGGAATACCTGAAGCTATGTCTAATCTTGTTAGCCTTGCAGAAAGAAAATTATTATGAATACAAGATATTGGATTGGAGTAGTTTCAGTAGAGCCGTGAAGTTAGGGGTAAAAGGTGGTTTTGTTCAGCTGTGTCATGGAAAAAGTGCACCTTTGAAGAAGATGAAGGAAGGAGACTGGTTAGTGTACTATTCTCCACATATCCGAAAGTGGATCCTCTACAATCTTTTACAGCAATAGGTCAGGTTAAGACTGGAGAGGTTTATCGTTTTAAAATGACCCCTCAGTTCATACCTTACCGAATCGATATTGACTATAGGGGTTGTTATAATGCAAGTTTAGCTTCCTTAAAGCCTATGTTGATTTTTACAAAAGAGAAGGTAAATATTGGGCTGTTATTCCGAAGAGGTCATTTTGAAATTAGAAAAGAGGATTTTTTGTAATTGCAAATGCTATGGGAGTGACTTTAAATGGAATGGAAATCTAAATTTAACACCCCGAAGGAAAATTCGGGTTTTCTATTATGGCAGGTTACCCAAGCCTGGCAAAGAATGATTATAAAGGAACTTAGTCGGTTTGATTTAACTCATGTACAATTTGTATTATTAGCTGCTTGTGATTTTTTGTGTACTTATAGAGAAAATGTTACCCCCAAAAAACTGGCTGATTTTACAGAGACTAATATTATAATGTTTTCCGATGTAGTTCGGACTCTTGAATAGAAAGGTCTTTTGAAAAGAACTAAAAATCCTTTGGATAAACGTGAAATGCTACTTTCAACTACAGAGGAAGGCTGTAATAAAGTAAAGGTTGTCATTCTAATTGTTGAGTCAGTTGACGAAGTATTTTTTGCCAATATCAAGGATAAACAAAATTTCAATAAAGTTCTACTTTCACTTCTTACACTTAATTCAGGCGATAAATGAAAAATCCTCTCATAAAAATTTAAGGAGAATGCAGGAAAAAGTGATCAAACTTTTTTATAAAAACTAAACAAGGCATGCTAAGAAGACATCCATTTTGTTCAATCTTTTTTCAAAATGGATGTTTTTTATTTGTTCGAAAATGTGGGTTTATGGAGTGTTTTTAATCAAACTTTGTTTTAAACCAACATCTATTTTTATTTTTTCAGTTGTCCTACTTGTAGCGAGATGGATAGCTAATGAAAAGACATTATTCTAATTAATTGAGGGTATATTTGCATATTTATTTCTTCGTATTTATAGGTTAATGATCGGTATGAATTTAGTAGGTGTTTCTGCATTCTGTAATTAAATTAGGAGATTTTTCACTTAGAGATTGGTTCGATTAGAATATATATTTGCTTTAAAAGCTGGAGTTTTATTATTTATTTTTATGCTATGTTAATTAACTCTGTTGATATTCGATGAAACCGCACATTGTTCTGTAATTGAAAGAAACAATTATAGAAAGGAGTTGTTTTGTATGACATTGAAGGAAATCATTGCGAAATAAGAAAACTGAATACAGCGGAGCAACACCGTAACAATGATGAAACGGTTAGTAGAGTGATTGTTGAAAGTTGTCTGTTCTCAACAGATGCTATCTATAATAAACTTATATTATCAGAATTTGCCAAATGGAAAATCAATAATGTTATTCAACTAACGAGCAGGTTATATACAGTATAATTTTCTAACTTATTTTTAAAGTGAATTAGGAGGTAATGTATGGGAGCGGATTTTGTCCACATATCATCAATTGTTGTTGCAATTATGTTTGTATCTATAGCAGTTTTTCAGGTGCTGCTTTCACTTGGTTATCCATTAGGCGAGTTTGCAATGGGTGGATATTATAAAGTTTTACCTAAAAAATTACGTATTGTGAGTGCAATAAATGCTATGATTCTCTTGTTTATGGGCTATGTTTTTCTGCAACATACTAATGTCTTAAATGGTTTTGATTTTTTACCTACAAACATATTAGTATGGATTATTACAATTTTCCTCGGCATAAATACAATAGCAAATCTAATATCTCGAAGTAAGAAAGAAAGGTTTATTATGACACCATTATCGAGTATTGCATTTACATTATGTTTATTTATTGTTTTATCATAGGATAAGTAACAGTTGTATCTTTGCAATACTTATTTAAATAACGGGTAGCGTTGGTTGAATAAGTATGGGGACCGTAATAC
>NZ_JBALMO010000345.1:0-7989 GCF_036963345.1 Bacillus sp. JJ722 | reverse complement strand
TATTATGTATCTAATGCTATTATAACATATATACATAAATAATGCTACCTAATACTAACGAAATTGGTACTGCTTCTGGTGTCTGAATTGTGTCTTTCGATATAATATAAGTTCCAAAAGTAAGCTTCTTTTTATTCATTATCTTTCGGAAAACGATAAGAGAAAATAGAATCAAACCTGAAGCTATTTGATACAAACCTTGAATAAACAGGATTAAAATGAAGATATGCATGGTTGGAAAAAGTACCTTTGTAAACAAAGACAAGATAATCAGCATTTTAATATCTCCTGCTCCAAATACTCGATATATCTTTCTTAACATCCACCCAATAAATCCTGTTATCGATAGAATTAAAAACCAATCAATAAAAGATAATGTAAACCATACAAACAAAGGTATAGACAGTAGAAACAAGCTAAAATGAAGCCAATTCCAGGTCTTTAAGTAACGTATATCTGAATAGACATTTATACTCATATAGACAACCAGAAGCAGTAAGGTAAGAAAATTAATCATCACCTAGCCAACAAACTATTCACTTTCTTAAAAATCCCTTTCTTTTGATCAAGCAAGATCGGAATGTCAGCATCTTTGCAAATATCATGATACAACCTACGCAAGATTTGTTGAGCTTCTTCATTTTCAAAGTAGAATAACTCTCTATTAAAGCTTGCAGTCAATACTTGCTCTTTCATAAAAGCCGGACATTTATAGGCTTCCTTTAATCCTAACTCCTGTAATTCTTGCTTTGAACATTCTTTTATATAAGGATTTAACAAATAGTGAACAGATGGAAATTCTGCTTGTCCTTGATGTTCCAACAACCATTCTAAACGCTTATAATTGGCCAAGAATGAAGTAGGCATTAAATCAACAACCACATAAATGTGATCAAACATTTGTAAAAATGGTTGATGTACGTCTAAATCATAATAGCCTAGATCAAACACTCTAAAGGTATGCTTGCCTGTGTTTAGATACTGAAACATCTTACTAATCGTGAAAGATTCAATTTCTCCTTGAGTATAATCAATTGGATAAACAGCCATTTTTTTATAAAAAAATGTTTTATTTACAGGAACGGCAACCCCATCATTTATGAAATGAGGAACACTTACAAAAGATGTCTCTGTCGTATCAAATACATCCTTTAAATACGTTCTCCCCTTTTCGGTCATTGGATTTTCATATAACCCCACATTGAATTTTTGTTCAATTAAAAAAGAAGCAAAGTTGACCGCATGAAAAGTCGAACCAGCACCTTTTGATAACGATATAAAAGCAATATTTTGTGGAGTAACAGAAATTAGTTTTTCTACTACTTTAACTTTGTTGTTTAATTCAGTCGAAATTTCTTCCTTTAACAAATCAATAAAAGCTTGTTTTTGTTCAACTTTTACTGGATCTTGTTCATCTACTGTCAATAAATCTAACTTTTTAATAACATGATGATAAATACTTTCTGCATAGCCTGAACCTAGAGTTAAAGTTCCTTTATAGAGTTCTGTATCCTCATCGTCAAGTATGTAAAAATCAACCTCTTCAACCCGATTTTGAAAATGAAAATCTCGTTCTAATGCAAGTGTAAGCTGATAAGCTTCTAAAAAAGGCTGCTTTACAAACTTTTTGATTTCTTTTGCAGAACTATTCGTAAACATTACATAAATCATATTAGTTACCCGAAGTTAATATTAGTATTAAGACCTGAAGCTAGTCCATATGCTCCCATAACCACAACAAGACCTACAGCTCCACCAATAAACCAGCCTTTAGCATGTTGTCTACCACTTTGGCCACCCCACATTAAATAATAACCACCTACACAGAATGATAAAGCAGCACCAACCATCCCAAGACGTTGCGCCCATTTCAAAATAGATGTCGCTGATGTGATTAATGACGCCATGCCATCAGTTGTACCTACAGCAAAATTTAGTAAATCCATTTACATTCATCCTTTCTTTCCTCAAAGTTTATGAGGTTTTTTCCTTGTAGTCATTAGAATCAGTTGTAAAAGCTGAAAGAGCCATCAAAATCGTGTCTTGATTCTCTTCAATCAACTGTAGATGTTGATTATGAAGCCACTCATTATATTCTTGATTATTTACAATCAGTAATTTTTCAACTAAGTCACGTGATTTTTTTAGCTCTTTTTGACTAACGGCCAATGTACATTCACCCCCTTTCAAGAAAAAGACAAAATAAAAAAACCCTGCTACTACAAGGCTTCCTGTCTTTTAACGCTCTAATTGGTTTATTTTTTCTTGACCTCTACGATATTCCAATCGGTTTACTTTGACTAACTTCACCAGTAATCCATGCAAATCGTTTTGTGAAAGATGCCCTATTTTTTTTAGAATCTTTAATGAATCCATCTCATAAATATTTTCTCTATTGCATTTTATAATTGATGGCTTTCTGAAACCAGCCTTTTTCCAATTTTCTATCAAATATCCATATTTATGATTCGCTTTTTTGTCAATCTGGCTAGTTACCTGAAAAGCATATAATTTTTCATCTTCAGGATCTTTAAATGCTACTATAGGACGTGTCTTACTTTGATTTTTTTCGAAAAAAGAAACTAGCGCAATAAAACATTACCCTAGTTGTATTCCTTCAATATCTTTATTCTTTTGTATAATCGTACTCTTCGTCATTATTAAACCACTCCACATCTTGAGGATTAGACGAATCTAATAAAATTTCACCTTTTTCATTTTGCTTTAGTTTTCTAAGTTTGAAGCCTGATTTTTTATTAAGTTTTTTCCACATCTCAAACAATTCTTTATTTGACTTTTCTTCTAAATTCATAATAAACACTCCTTTTAAAAAGGATTAAGATTAATATATATAATTTTACTACACTGAATAATGATTTTAAAATCTAACGGGAAAATATAAAATTAAATCTTTCTATTTCTGGCCGGAATAGATAAACCCTATGATGGCATGCTTATTAAAGCCCATCAATGCACAACGTTTCTGGCATTATACGAAGAACCTCACATACTACTATTTACCATTTCAACGCTTCATCAGATATAACCTCACGTTTACTTTAATGCATAGATTACTATATGTCGTAAATTACAAGCCACAAGTGTGTTTCAGGTCACACACACTGAACCAATTAGCGTAAACCCTTACTCCTAGTGTGACTATCTAAAAGGGGCACAATATATTATTTTCAAAGAACGTTGTGTCTTCCCGACACATTTTAAAATCATAAATATTCTAGATAACTCTTAATTCATCTTGTTTAGTTCTTCTCTTTGCAATAACTTGATGCTTTTCATTTACTACTGAACGAACTTGATAATATAGTTCAGCTACATGAACTCGCTCTTTGGTTTTTCTTTCTACTGCTATAATTCCATTTAAATCATAGCATTTACCATCAAAAGTAAGAATGTTATGAGCTGTTGACGGTAAATCATAAAATGAGAAACGCTTTTTATTTTTCATCGTTATCACCTACCCATCCACTTTTTTAAAATTTCTTAATAAGATCATAAAGACTAAAGATCATAATAATTATTTTTCAATATACCAATATATGTACATATATTAATTAATTTTAGATTTTTCTCCTTAATAATTCCTAAACGTCTCTTATCTACCCAGAACTCTTCAATTTGTTGTTACCACCTAAGATAACATAACATGACATCAAAAGTAGGACATTATTTAGCTTCACAAACATCAAGATTCGCATTAAGAATCCAGATAGGATTATTACCAAAAAATCTCATACATCTGAATTACATGGTCGATTAACTTTTTAAAAAAATTGAAAAACATATTGATACTAACTATAAATAAATATGAAAAAATAACGTTACAATCAAGATTGTTCACTTAGAATAGCTTTCGTTCAATTTATGTAATTTAACCTTTTACAATCCAAAGTTTAATTAAAAAATTTACAGTATTATTCAATTTTCACATGATTTATGATTTTTTTTGAATCATGTTTTTCTCTTCGATTTGTACGAATATTTGAATCGCTAGTTTTCTTTACTGCCATCGAAATATCTTCCTTACTTTTACCAGATTTAATCAATGAATTTAACACACAGTCAATTTCACGTATTATTCCCATTGATATTCACCACCTCATCCTTTTTGACCACAGGTTTAAATAACCATCTAAATTACCTAGTATAATTTACTCACAACTAAAATATTAACAGGAGGTCAAAACATTGTCTAGATATTTTAAAAAAACACATCCTATTAACAGTAAAAATTATGAAATTAATTGTCTGTATGTCAATAAGACGTTAAACTAGAATAAAAGGGGGTGTAAGTTTGAATATAACTAGCGAAAGATTAAAAGCCTTACGAAAAGCACAAAGAATGAATTTAGAACAAGTTAGCCAATATGTAGAAGTATCACCATCGGCTATTTCATATTATGAATCAGGTAAGAAAAGACCTTCAACCGATACATTATTAAAATTTTGTGACCTTTACCAAGTAAGTTCAGACTATTTACTTGGACGTAAAGACTCATTCGACGGTAGTCCGGAAACATCTGACACTATCAAAGAAATGCTTGCACTAATTGAAAAAAGAAGTACTCCAGAACAAGAAAATATTTTAGAAGCATTGAAATTATTACTCCCACCTAAAAATTAAGAGAGCTATTGTAGCTCTTTTTTAATTATAGATTTCATTTCGAAATAGCCCTTTAGGGCTCGATTAGTACCCTCTTTAGAGGTTGGCTAAAAATTTCGGTCATCCGTGAGAAAGTGTATTACCATGTTAATTGTCTGAATTTAAGATAAACTATTGATTTTAGATAATCGAAGGACGACTCTAAAACGAAACGATCACTGAAAATCGTATATAGTATAAGAAGTGACTACCATTCATTTACATAGTAATTAGAAACGCAAAACACCGTAAAAAGTTAAGTACAATGATTAAATGTAATAATAAGAGTTTATTTATTATATTAAAGTAATTTTTAATTTTACCAAATTCATCATATATAACGTCTATTTTTTTTGTCTAACACGCCAAACAGTTCCTCAAACTAACTCTTTTGCACTAGCTTGCTATGCTAATTGATAAAATACATCTGCATTATCCCAGGAAGGTGCCAGGTACACTTTTGATTCCTTATTGTCATCATCTCTACACTTGGTCGTGCTTTTTCTTCTGTCATTTTAGTACCTACCTTTCAATGTGTATATGGACTTGAAATATGGAATAAAAACAGAAAAAACCCATTAACAAGCTAGCACATAATAATTATGTACTAACCAATTAATAGGTTTTTCCCTTTTATAGTAAATTCAGTTGTTGTATATTTCAAGATTGTTAGCGGTTGTTTCGCTAAGATAATCGTATCTAATTTAGTTTTAAAGGTCAAAAAGTATTTCAATATTAGATTTATTACTTTAACTAATTTGAATGGATCCAGATGTGTAGGAATAATAAAGCCTACTGGGAATTGCTAAAATCTAATTAAAATTCCATTAACAATAATTCAAGTTCGTCCTCCAGTGAAGTTCCATTTTGTTCTCTTGTAATCTCAAAAGTTTTTTTATAAATACAAGCATACTTCTAAGCTAGAAAACCATCTATTGGGAACGTATAATTTTGCCACTCTTGTCTGTATCCTAAAATACCACGTTGCTTAATGATTCGATCCAAATATCATTAAAATTACAATCTATGTTAATCTTAATGGTTCTTTACATACTATACTTATCCATCTTCAACCCTCTAAAAGAGCATCTGACCCTTTATCTTTTGCTTCAATGGTAAAATCAATTTAAATAATCTTATTCTTTTCATCAAGAACTGTGACATCATCTATCTCATATTTTTTTACTTTCTTCTAACGTGGTACGTATTTTTCCTGATATTGTGCTAAGTAATATCCAACTACTTCACACCAACTAACGTCATATTCTTTGTTTTAGTTGTAATTGAAAATCCTTCTATTTGTTTAAATTCTATTTTATTTTGCTTATAGGTGTAATACATAAAATAGCTTAAACTAATCAAAATTTCTGCTAAAAAAGCTACTATACCAATGATTTCGTGCTCTTCTTCCCATATCATCATCCCTTATTCTTCATAATTGTGTTTAAAGAAAATGATTTTATAGTTAAGTTTATCATATTTCTGCATACCATTTATATTGTTCATGATAAGGACAAAGCATTTAGAGCTAGAGTCACATGCCCATCAATCTAAGAATCTATAAATCCTCCAAATTTATGATTTGATTTTTAGGCAAAAAAAAGCTCAATTTTTTAATACGTTTATTTTCTTCTGTCTTGTTTAAATATTCAAATAAACCAATGCGATAATCCCGAAAGGTTCAGTAAGCTTCCCCACTTTCCTATCTTTTTTTGTGCATATAGCTCAAAGTTTTTGACATTTGATTCCCGTGCTTACCTTTCTTTTCTTTATTTATATCTTTACCCCCTAAAAGAAAAGGTTTTTGTAAAAAGTCTTATAAATTCTATTGAAAATTTAGAACATTGTTATTTTCGAGAATACATTGTGGAATTCTATAGTTTAAATGTAAGCATTTTTAGAGCTAACTGACTTTTATTTATTTTCATTATTAGATTTTCCATTAGTTCCTTAAATTTTGGTAAGTCTGAAAGACTTTTAATCTCAAAATTCGTTTGAACATCTACCGTTACATACACACCAATCACCCCAAGATTAGTATGAAGATTCAATGCAATACTATATCTTTTTAAGCAATTACATTTGTACATAATTAAGGTAGTATTTCTAGTTAGTACCACATCAAAACATATGTAAAACCCCATTAATAAGTTAGTACAATGACTAAAAATTTATGGGGTTTTACCTGTACCATACATATCTCAGTTTTCCCTGTAACTTCGCAAGTGTATCGCCTGCTTCATCGCATCGAATCTATCATTAAAGATCCAGACTATTCTTATATCAACCCTCATCAGTCAATTTAATACCCGAAAACACATCAAATGAGTAGAATCATCTACGTTTTTCTCTTTGTATTAGGAAGAAGAATCGATAGGAAGGCATAAAAAAATTTTATCTTTGGACTCCCAATACGTTGTTTTGTAATATGGAATAGATTTCCCTCTTCCTGAGAAAAATTATCAGATTTACTTTCTGTTTTGGTTGTATCGTTAATTTCAATTCCACCTCTTGAGTATGTTTTATATCTTGTTCCTCTTTACCCATCGCTAATAATTAAATACTTTCTTGCTGATCATTTAGCGTAGTTTATTTCTTTTTCACATAAGAGATGACTTTTGTTTCTTTCAACAAATGATTTGGAATAAAGTTCGCAACAATTTATTATCCCGGTTGTGATTCATTATCAAGAATTAACTTAACCACACATTGGATTTTTCGTATGGAATCTCTAGGTGTCATTACTGCCTGTTTCATAGCGGAGTAGCTAGATTGTGTACGCTGCATCGGGTCATCTTGTAATGCAGATATACATTCCCTTTTACTTAGACCTTCTTCAAAGAATACTTTTTCACAGAAAATTTCAGAGAAGTACTTCGCATCATTACCCGTAACATCGGATTTTCTAATTCAATCTGTGGGTCAATTTCCCCTATTGCATTTCTATCAATCTTTTTATCCTCAACATATAGTGCCGTTAGATAATTTATTTAATACTATTTAATATTATTTAATTTAAATTAATAGAATTTTAAAATACACATCTCAGTTCTATCAATTACTTAATTGGGTAGGACTCTCACAATAAATCTCTATCAATAATTCTAATTCTGTTTTCGCTAATAACAATCAATTACATCAAGCGATTCTAAATATTGTATTCTTCATTAATCTTTGAGAAACAACTGTTTATTTCGTAATGAAAATATCTTAAGTGGCTATTAACGAAGCAAATTGATTATTTATAAATAATACTTTCCCATTCAATTTGATTTGAATAATTTTAAATTGATTCCAATAATCATAAATAATTCATCATATTTAAATCG
>NZ_JBALMO010000344.1:0-1526 GCF_036963345.1 Bacillus sp. JJ722 | reverse complement strand
GAAAAAATCCATACAGTGTTATATAGAGGAAGGTACTCACAGGAAAAAATAGTTGTTAATTTAGAAACGATTCATCCATCGTTTATTAAGCTATTTGAAGGTATTTATGAACAACGTAACTATTATAAAGCTATCATCCAATCGAAATTTAAATATGAATTTCTTGAAGCTATCCATAAAAAAATGATAAATTTTGGAAACGATCATTTGAGATATGAGTACCCATCGGGGAAACCACCACTAGATATAGAAATTTACATTAATTATACAATGAGTGCTATAGTAGGTGTCATTCTCTATTGGATTCAAAACGATTTTAAACAATCGCCAAGTGAAATAGCTATGAGAATTAATGTATTGAGGCAATATATACCTATTCAAGTTATATTCGAGTAGAAGGTTATCCAACAAAGATGAAGTATTTGTCGGGAACGGATAGGTTAAAGGTCATTATTTTATACCCTTTGACACAATATTGTTATGATAAAAACGTAGTATACGAAAAACACAGAGTACAATGGGGGAATAAAAAATGAAGGCAGCGGTTATTTATGGAAAAAAAGATGTTCGTATCGAAGACTGGAAAGAACCTACTGTAGAAACTGGGCATGTAAAAGTAAAGGTTGCTTGGGCTGGTGTCTGTGGCTCTGATTTACACGCCTATCATCATGGAATGGGAATTTCTTTAAATCCACACCCTGTTTCAAACCGCCAAGTACCTTTAGTATTTGGACATGAATTTGCTGGTACAGTAGTAGAAGTTGGCGAAGAAGTGACAAATGTGCAGGTTGGAGATCGAGTTGCTGTCGAACCTCTGATTTATTCGAAAGAAGATTATTATGTTAAACAAGGAAAATATAATTTATCTAATGATTTTGGCTTTATAGGTTTAAACGGCGACGGAGGATTTGCTCAATTTACGGTTGTTTCGGCTTCGAGTGTGCATAAATTACCGAATCAAGTAAGCTTAGAAGAAGGTGCATTAATTGAACCGACTGCTGTTGCAATGCAAGCTGTTAAAGCAAGTGCTTTACAAACAGGAGATACAGTTGCTGTTTTTGGAGCAGGTCCAATCGGTTTATTAACAGTAATTGCTGCTAAAGCAGCTGGTGCTTCAAAAGTATTCGTTATTGACCTTTCACAAGAGCGATTAGATAAAGCACTTGAAGTGGGTGCTGATGTTGTAATTAATAGCGCTTCGGAAGATGTTAAAGAACGTATTATAAAGGAAACAGTTCATGGTGTAGCAGTAAGTTATGAAGCTGCAGGTGTTCAACCTACATTTACTACTGCGGTGGATGTGTTAAAAAAAGGTGGGCAATTGATGGTTATAGCTGCCTATGCAAAACCTGTTGAATTAAACATAAATAGTTTATTAGTGAGAGAAATAAATATTGTAGGATCAATTGGATATCGACATGTATTCCCTGAAGTGATTCAAATGATTGCATCCGGACAAATGGATGTAAAAAAAGTTATTACGAAGAAAATCCAACTGGATAATCTAGTGGAAGACGGTTTAGAAT
>NZ_JBALMO010000343.1:291-1149 GCF_036963345.1 Bacillus sp. JJ722 | reverse complement strand
GTCTAAATGCAAAGTATAAATTTTCTAATCTATGGATATATAATAAAAAATTATACATCATTTATAAGTTTACTGGTTTTTATCTAATGGTACATTATCTATTCGAAGTTTAGGTTCTATTTGCAAAATAATATTAGGTTACCTATTATTTATAAGTAGACTTCGTCTGGAAAACAATAGCGATTACGCGTTCAAAGCAAAAGAGGAAAGGCTTAAATGATTCCGAGGATTTATATACCTGTTAGGTGAAAATCCAAATGTTTCAGTCGAAAACCGAAACTAATGGATGAATGGTCTCGTAGGAAAGCGTATATGACAATTGAAGAATCATATAATATACAATTTCTTTTATTACAAAAGTACGGTATTAATAAACTAAATATTGATTTACGTACAATGAAAATTCGTGGGGTCCTACTATAACTGGTAAATACATGATTTTACTAAATACGGAGCTAATAAAGGCACCTAAGATTTTGTATAATTATTTTACTTTACAATGAGTTAATCTATTTTAAGTACAATGACTAAAGTGGGAGATTTTATTGCATGCTGTATCTTTAGCTTTCGAATGGGAAGAGAGAAAGGCGATTTTAGCTGAAGAAATTATTAAAGATATTTAAATAAGAGAACTTCGTGGCAATTTATCAACCATATAATTCACCAAAAGGCAGTTTCTGATTTTCGGTTTGGACTGCCTTTTTATATTGTAATTAGATTTTGATAAGGAATTTGTCGACAAAATTGAGGCTTAACTGAGCAATTATATCTTGTAAGCGAAGATGTGGAAATTGTTGTTCACAAGTGGTGCCAAATTTTTTGTAGACCTGTTATGAAATTCATAACAGGTCTAGAATT
>NZ_JBALMO010000343.1:0-178 GCF_036963345.1 Bacillus sp. JJ722 | reverse complement strand
ATTTCCTTCTTTTTGAAAAAGAGTATTTACAAATTTGACACGATATTTGCTACTGATTGTAGAGAAGTTGTCTTTATTTATGGGTACACCTCTTATATTTATTTGTATAGTGATTTTTCTAAGAGTATTATTCCGTTACTATAAAAATTTTTAAAAAAATATGTGAATTTATTTAAAT
>NZ_JBALMO010000342.1:239-1777 GCF_036963345.1 Bacillus sp. JJ722 | reverse complement strand
TGACTTATCGTAGGGAGGATTGGCGAAGTCCACTAGGAGCTGGGCGCAGAAGCTAGACAAGAAATACAATCACGGGTCCGTTGCGTTTAGTAACGGATTTTTTACATTATTTAGACAAAAAGTTAAACAAGTTACTTTATTTTAGAAGAAGGATTCGTTATAATAGATATTATTACTAGGTACTAATATCTTGTTATATAAAAAATAGGAGGCACAAAAAATGGCTCTTTCTTTAAATGGTAAAACGATTGTTGTTATGGGAGTTGCGAATAAACGTAGTATTGCATGGGGGATTGCACGTTCATTGCATGATGCAGGAGCAAACTTAATCTTTACGTATGCAGGTGAAAGATTAGAGAAGAGTGTTAAAGATTTAGCACACTCGTTGAATGAATCTTATGCTGTATTACCATGTGACGTAACAAGTGATGAAGATGTAAAAAAATGCTTCACAACTATTAAAGAACAAGTTGGCGTTATTCATGGCGTGGCTCACTGTATTGCATTCGCTAATAAGGAAGAATTGGTTGGAGACTATATGAATACAACTCGTGATGGTTTCTTACTTGCACACAATATAAGCTCATACTCATTAACGGCTGTTGCAAAGGAAGCTCAGGAAGTAATGACTGAAGGTGGTTCACTTGTAACATTGACGTATTTAGGTGGAGAAAGAGTTGTTATGAACTATAATGTAATGGGTGTAGCGAAAGCGTCTCTTGACGCAAGTGTGAAATACTTAGCTGCAGATCTAGGTAAGAAAAATATTCGTGTGAATTCTATTTCTGCTGGACCAATTCGTACATTGTCTGCGAAAGGAATTAGTGATTTTAATTCAATTCTTAAAGAAATTGAAGAAAGTGCCCCTCTTCGTCGTACAACTACTCCAGAGGAAGTTGGGGATACTGCATTGTTCTTATTTAGTAATCTATCTAGAGGTATTACTGGTGAAAACATTCATGTAGACTCTGGATTCCATATCATTGCTAGATAATAAGAAAACCGTCATCTTTCTTTATTAATGGACGTAATAAAAGGCTATTCATCTTATAGGTGAATAGCCTTTTTGTATAAAAAAAAATCCGTTTGTCCTTGCATAAAATAGTGTGTAAAGAATATGTATCGTAAAGAATAACTATTTTGTGCATTCCAGTTCGAACGTTAGGAGGGATATGATGGCTAAGGAACAGAACAATAAAACAAAGCATCCCTTTATGTATATAGTGCAACCAGACATTTCAATACCGCAATCTGATATGCAAGAACAATTTCGTACAAAAATTGATTCTGATGAGCCTAAACTTGAGGAAGTTCCATTAAGTGAAGTCTCTGATGAAATTCGGATAATAAGCAGAGAGAAGGTAAATGGCGAAAAAAAACTTGATAAAAAAAAAATAGAGAGTGAATTGAAAAAAGCCAATCGGAAGAATGAAGCAGGAGCAACAAAGGCGAAGATCAAAGTAGGAGAAGTTAGTACGAAGAACAAAGCGGAAGAAGTAAGTGTAAAGATTGAGCCAGTAGAAGTAAGTGGAAAGTTT
>NZ_JBALMO010000342.1:0-127 GCF_036963345.1 Bacillus sp. JJ722 | reverse complement strand
TGGATCGGAAGAAGTAAGTACGAAGGTAGAAACAGAAGAAGTAAGTGCGAAGATTGAAACAGAAGAAGTAAGTTCAAAGATCGTAGACGAAGAAGTCGGTGTAAAGAATGAAGCAGAAGAGATAAGT
>NZ_JBALMO010000341.1:0-6936 GCF_036963345.1 Bacillus sp. JJ722 | reverse complement strand
GTAAGTAGTTTAACTTTTAGAATGCTGTTAACTACCAATGAGGCAGAATTAGAAAGTAATCACAAAGAAATAGAAGCTCTTCAAAGTGAAAATGATGAATTAATAAGTTCATTTAAAAAGACAAAAATGAGTAAGAAACAAAAAAGTTTAGTAAAAGAACTAGAACTAGTAAATCAGAGATATAAAAAGGTTCAATCAAGCCTTACTGAAAACATTCTAGAGGGACAAACCTTTCAAGAAAATCAAGTATTGAAAACCAGTATGATTTTAGCTGAAAGGCAAAGAGATATGATCATCAATGAATTAGAGAAAACAAATCTTGAAAGTGCGAAAAAAATTAATGATGCTAATCTTGATAAATCGAAAAGTCTTACTATAAAAACAATTGCAACGATTATTATTGTTTTAATTGCTTCTCTAGTCATATTAATATTTTTAAGAATGTACATAAGAAAATCTATAAATTCTATATTAGATTTTTCTCAAGAATTAGGTAAAGGGAATTTAACAAAACGAGCAACGATCATATTTGAAGATGATTTTGGCCAAATTGCTAAGTCGTTAAACCAATCAGCTGAACAAATCCAAAATCTCGTAGGAAAAGTAAGTCATACCTCTCAAGATTTAAATGCTATGAGTGAAGAGTTATCTGCAACAATAGAAGAAGTTAATGCTTCCATGGATGAAATTAATCACTCATCTGAAGAGGTGGCGTCTGGTAGCGAAACCATAAGTTCAGCAACCGAACAGATAAATGCAACTACTCAGGAAATGCTAAGTAACGTCGTTCAGATTAAAGAAGAAATAGATGACGGGGTGAAAAATTGCAACAAAATACGAGATCGTGCAATTCATATAAAAGAGACAGCCCTTGAATCTTCAAACATTGCTCGTAAACTTTATGCCGATAAACAACAATCACTACTACAAGCAATCGAAGAAGGAAAAATTGTAGCAGATGTAAAAATAATGGCTAATGTAATAGCTGATATTGCAGATGAAACAAATTTACTTTCTTTAAATGCAACGATTGAAGCAGCAAGAGCTGGTGAACATGGTAAAGGATTCGCTGTAGTTGCGGATGAAGTTAGAAAATTAGCAGATCAGTCATCCCAAACAGTTCAAGAAATCCATAAGATTACAAATAAAGTGGAAAATGCTTTTGTGAATTTATCAAATAACACCCATGATTTATTATCATTCCTTGATGATAAAGTTCATAGTGATTACGATACATTTCAAGAAAGCGGTTTACAGTATGAGAAAGATTCGATCCTGATGACTGATTTAGCATATAGTTTTGCTTTATCAATGGAAACGATGATGCAATCAATGCTGGAAATTCAAAATGCAACAAAAAATGTTTCGAACGTATCTAATGATTCAGCTCTAAATACAACAACTATTAAAAACAATATTTCTGAAACACTACATGCGATACAAAATGTAGCTAATTCATCGATTCATCAAGCAACTCTTGCTGAAAATCTGACACTAGATGTTAATGAGTTCCAAATTGATTCAGATTAATTATCGAAGGAAAGCCCGTGAAATAAGGGCTTTTTTTTACGTCTTTACTTCATACTAAGCTTCTGGAAATTTGAAAGTTTTAAACTTGCAGTACTTCATAAAAATGAAGATTTGTTAAAGGGTATTCGTCTAATGATATGAATAGTTACAGTTGGTCTCTATAGTGTGAGGCTTTTTTTATGTATAGATATATCTGTTTTTGTGAAAGTATAAAGTACGCTAAACGTGTACTTTTAAAGAGTTATGGTATTAAAAGGAGCAAATAAAATCTGAATTTTACCAGCTTAGACAAAACAAAAGGAGTTGATCAGATTGGAACTTAGTAAGATGACTAACCCAAACCTTGTTTTATTAGATAAGAATTGGAGTACCAAAAAAGAAGTATTAGAACATTTGATTAATGCACTTGATGGGCAGGGTTACCTATCAGATAAAGATAAGTATAAACAAGCTGTATTAGAGCGTGAAAAAAATTCTGCGACTGGTATGGAAGCAGGTCTTGCGATTCCACATGGTAAATCAAAAGCTGTTAAGCAAGCGGCATTTGCATTTGCTAGAGTAAATCATCCAATTTTAGATTGGGGCAGCCTTGATCCTAGCAATGAAGTTAAATATATCTTTTTATTAGCGATACCAGAATCCGAAGCTGGATCGACACATCTACAGCTTTTAGCTGAGTTAAGCAAACGATTATTAGATCAAGAATATTATGACAGACTTAAAAATGCTAAGAGTGAAGTTGACTTCATAAAAGCTTTGAATAATTCCGTTTCTGTCAATGATGAGCCAATTGAATACACAAGAAAAGTTGTGGCAATAACGGCTTGTGCAGCAGGTATTGCTCATACATATATGGCTGCTGAAGCACTTGAAAAAGCAGGGAAAGAGCTTGGTGTTCAAGTTTTAGTTGAAAAACAAGGTGCAAATGGAATTGAAGATAAAATTACTCCTGAAGTGTTAAAAGGAGCAGAAGCAGTCATTTTTGCTACTGATATTGCAGCGAAAGATAAAGGTCGTTTTAATGGGTTACCTTATATTCAACGCAGAGTAGCGGAACCATTGAGAAACGCAAAAGAGATTATAATGACAGCTTTAAATGACCCAGATGGAATTGTTCAAGATAATGATGAAGGAGAACAATCAACTAAAGGGAAACAAACTATTTTCTCGCAAATTACTCAAGGTGTAATGACAGGTATTTCTTATATGATTCCAGTCATTGTTGCCGGTGGTTTAATGATTGGTATTGGCCAATTAGGAGCTGGGGCTTACGGTCTTGGAGCAGAAATTGGTGATCCAAAATATGCAACAGATCCGAATCAAATGATAGTCATTCTTCATTACTTAGGGTTATATGGAAATATGATTATGAAATTTATGTATCCAGTGTTTGCGGCATTTTTAGCATACTCAATCGCTGATCGTCCAGGTATTGCACCAGGATTTATCGGTGGGGCATTTGCAGCTGGTTTACATTATACAATTTGGGGAGTAGAAGGTGGAATTCCATCAGGTTTCTTTGGGGCACTTGCTCTCGGTATCACAGCAGGCTTTGTTGCTAAAATTTTGAATGAAAAAATTCATTTACATAAAAATTTACAAGCAATGAAACCAATGTTTCTTATACCAGGTATTACGGTACTTGTGATTTTCTTTCTAAATTACTTTATCGTTGACCCAATGTTTGGAGCCTTAAATGCTTGGTTACAAGAATTAATTATTAAATATCAAGATTCTGGAGAGATTATCTTATCTATTATTTTTGCTTGTTTAACAGCATTCGATTTAGGTGGACCAGTAAACAAGGCAGCAGGAGCTATCGCGATTGGTTTAGCGGCAGATCATATTTTCCCACTAACACCAAGGGTATTAGCGATTGTTATTCCGCCAATCGGATTAGGTTTAGCAACAATTTTGGATAAATATATTGTAAAGAGACGTGTATTCGATGAAAACTTACGTGTTACAGGTACAACTTCGTTAATATTAGGTTTTATTGCGATTGGTGAAGGAGCAATTCCATTTATGTTACGAAATCCGATTATTACGATATCCATCAATATGATCGGTGCTTCTCTTGGAGCAGTAACAGCAGTTGTTCTAGGAGCCGTACAATGGTATCCACTCCCAGCAGTTTGGGGTTGGCCATTAGTAGAAAATTTCTGGGCCTACGCACTAGGCATTATTGTAGGTGTAACATTCATTGCATTAGCTAACATTTTCGTTCGATTTGCCATCATGAAAAATGAAGAGAAATGAAATAATGGTTGCATGGGAATGACGATGTGATTGATCAAGTATCCATCTCTCATATGGAAACAGGTGAAATCAAAAGAGTTGCTGTTGATACAGTCATTGTCAATCATGGCTTGAATATGATTATGGCCCTTTAACCGAATGGGGATTGGAAATGGAGAATGATGTAGCGGTGGTAAATGCTAAAAGGGAAACAAATATCCCTGGTTGTTTATGGTGCAGGTGATTTTATTGAGCATGAGAGCAAGGTAAGGCTGATTGCAGAGGCCTTCACAGATGGAGTGTGCTCGCTTTGAATAGTGCTAAGCTGCATATTGATCCAAATGCACCGAAAGTGGCGTATGTTTCTTCACATAATAGCCGGTTTAAAGAACCAAACAAAAAGCTTGGGCTAGAAGACGTTGATTATAGAGAAGTTAGAGGATAAAAGATAATGTCCCTCAAGCCATTTTTGGTGATTGAGGGATTTTTTTTATTAATAATTTTTCTAGCTTATGACTTTGTCCATTTGTTATTTAAGTTTTTTTTGAACGATTTACGTACTCGTTATATAATCATTCTTAGTTAAGAGAAGGGCTGATATTAATAAGTTTCGTATCTAGCCAAACAAAAAACAAGAAATCCTAATTGCGAAAACAATAGGTTGTTCACGCTTTGTATTCAATCACTTTTTGGCACAATGGACTGATATGTACAAACACACAGGTAAAGGGTTAACTTACAACGCTTGTTCTTCCCAACTAACACAGGTAAAGAAAGACTTGGTTTGGTTAATAAGCATGGTTACGAGAAATACTAGGCACCTAAATGAGTTTGGTAATAAAAGAGAAGTCCTAGTTAGATTTTAATGGAAGGAATCGATTAAAATGGATATTAGAAAAATGCGATATTTCATAATGGTGGCAGAAGAATTGAATTTTAGTCGTGCGGCAGAACGTCTTAGGATGGCACAACCTCCTTTAAGCCAAGAAATCCGTAAATTAGAAGAAGAATTGGGAGTCCAACTTTTTCATCGAACAAAAAGAATGGTTGAACTTACAGATGCTGGGAAGGTATTTTTAGAAGGCGCTCGGCAAACTCTGTTTCAAGTAGATAAAACCATTAAAGAAACACAGCGTGCAGACGAAGGGAAAATAGGGCACCTAATAATCGGTTTTGTCGATTCTACAGAAATCGTTATAGAAGTTCTTAATAAATTTCGAGAACGCTTTCCTAAAATCCATCTTGTCTTACGGGAAATGACAACGGAGCAGCAACTAAAAGCACTCTATGAGAAACAAATTCATATTGGATTTATTCGTTCTAAACAGAACAACGGGATACTATCTTCTGAAGTTTGTTCTGAAGAATCTTTAAGATTGGTTTTACATCAAGATCACCCTTTCGCCTCATTGCCCGAAATTCCACTCCAATTGTTAATTGATGAACCATTTATTTTGTTTCCGCGTCATTTGGGTCCAAATTTTTATGATTTAATTATTAGCTACTTTTGGGAACATGGTGTAAGTTTAAATATTGTTCAAGAAGCTATTCAAATGCAAACTATTGTTAATTTAGTTGCAACAGGAATGGGAGTTTCTGTCGTTCCATCGTCAGTGGAAAGTTATAAACGCACTGGGGTTATCTATAAAAAAATCCAAGAGACTACACCAAAAGTAAATCTATATGTTGGATGGAGACAAGATGAAAATTCTGCAATAGTAGATCATTTCTTAACAGTTGTTAGAGAAGTTTATTCGATTTCACAACTTGATCACCAAGAATAAAAGCCCATCTTGATGGGATGGGCAGTAAAATATTACAAAGAAAGAATTCTGATTTTATTTAAACTTTAAAGTTGAGTATTTCTGGTTAAGTGACATGCTAAAATCTTAACCTGTTTTACTCGAATCATACTCAATGAAATCTCCTAGTACTTCATCAATCTGATTCATTATTTCAGGTTCTAGTTTTACACCAGAAGCGAACGCATTCTCTCTTACCTGTTCCGGACTCGAGGCACCGATAATTGCTGAGGAAACATTCTGGTTTTGTAGTACCCAAGCTACTGCGAGTTGAGCGAGAGTAAGATCAATCTCTTGTGCGATGGGTTTGAGCTTCTGGATAGCATTGAGCACATTGTCGTTCATCCAACGTTGTGCAAGTTTATGAAAAAATGGTTTGCCAGCAGGAGAATTGGCACGTGATTGAGTTGGTACTGGTTTTTGGGGTAGATATTTTCCAGTGAGAACACCTTGTGCGACAGGCGACCATACTACTTGCCCAAGTCCCTCACGTTGACAGGTTGGTATCACATCGGTTTCGATAACTCGCCACAACATTGAATACTGGGGTTGGCTAGCGATGAGCGGAATATTCAATTCTCGTGCAAGTGCTGCCCCGCGGGTGATTTGTTCTGCTGTCCACTCACTTACACCGATATAAAGCACTTTACCTTGTCTTACAAGATCTGCGAAAGCTAACATCGTTTCTTCAAGAGGAGTAGTTGGGTCAAATCTGTGTGCATAATAGACATCAATATAGTCGGTCTGTAACCGATGCAAAGATGCATTACAATTTTCTAGAATATGTTTTCGTGATAAACCTTTATCGTTTTGCCCATTCCCAGTCGGATGGCACACCTTTGTACATAGTTCAATGCTCTCCCGTCGTATACCTTGTAAAGACCGGCCGAGTATTTCTTCAGCTTTAGTGTCTGAATAAACATCAGCAGTATCGAATGTTGTTATACCGACATCTAGTGCTGCTTTAACACACTCATTTGCCGTAGCTTCATTTACTTTCCCCCCATGATTTATCCAGTTTCCGTATGCAATCTTGCTTATTGTTAATCCGCTATTGCCAAGTTTACTAAACTCCATTCTATTTCCTCCTTTTAAAAATAATATCTTCATTATAAAGACCAGATTTTAATATGCATAATATATTATTGATAATAAATTTATATAAAATTTATATAAGACTACTGTGCCCCTCTGTGTGCTCAGGAGGGTTCTGGTGCAAAGAATACTGTCATTGGTAAACTGAAAATATTCATAAATAAAGGACGTGTACGACGGCAACAGTTAATTCTCTCCATTCTTCACCTGCTTTTACCGGTTATAAGCAAAAATGCACATATTTATTTTGTCATTTCCATTGCAACTAAAT
>NZ_JBALMO010000340.1:2383-3733 GCF_036963345.1 Bacillus sp. JJ722 | reverse complement strand
ATATTGCTTCCTATATAAAAAAATGATAATAAATAAAAAAAGCCTTTCAAAAAGGCTTCTTACATTTAAGTATTTATAGAGATTTCACTTGCTTTTGATCATAAATAACCTGCCTATAAGCATAATTATGTAACCATTCATAATCATATGTATCCTTACACGAAACAATAAATATTTTTTTCTTTGTTCTTTTTATTATGTCTTCAATGACAGCTTCTTTATTCTGCTCCTTGCACACAGAATCAAATGGATATAGGATGCTATAGTCCACTTCTTGTGGTGATTTTTTCCATGTGAAGCTACTATTTGTATCAATATATACCGAGTGATGATCATTAAATGAATATGCTTTACCTGACTTCGCTGGTGTTTTTGTTTTTAGGAAATCACCCGCATTCTGAATAGTATTACTGCGAAATAATATATTACAGTTTTCCGTCACATTTCCTACCATATGTAATGCTAATATATGTTTCTTAAAATGTTGAGTTCCCTTAATTAGCACAATTCTTTCCGTCGAATTCATAAATTCTTCTAACTGTTCGATTGCTTTTGATAATGTATTCATGTTACCCCTCTTCTTTATAAAATGCTTATCTAGTTGATACTTCCTCTACAAACATTCTATACATTCTCATAACAAAAAAACAGTCCCTACTGGAACTGTTTCATTTCATAAATAGTAACAAGCCGCGTTGCCGTAGACAAATAAGTAAGTTTTAAACCACCACTTCACAAAGTGGGTGTTCGCAAAAATGTTCCTGCATGTTCTCCTTGTCATATAGACAGAGACTTATCATTCCCATTTCAATATTAAAACTCCCTATTCTAGCATAAAGGTTAAAACTTAGGATATCATTACAAACAATGCAGCTTGTATAACTATAATAACCTTGTTCTTACATAGTTTCAATAGTATTTTTTTCCTGAATCAACCTGAACACTATTCTTTAAAAAAATAATTGTAAAATAAAATATGTGATTGCCGCTAAGATCGCAGAAATGGGTAATGTAATAACCCATGTAACAAGCATACGTTGTGCTGTATCCCATTTAACACCTTTTAATCGATGTGCGGATCCAACGCCAAGGATGGATGATGAAATTACATGAGTAGTACTAACAGGCATTCCAATAGTAGTTGCACCAAATATAATAGTCGCACCAGTTAAATCTGCTGCAACACCATTAACAGGGCGTATTTTCATGATTTTACCGCCTACTGTTTTAATAATTTTCCAACCACCGATAGAAGTTCCTAATCCCATTGCTAATGCACACGATACTTGCACCCATAGTTGGATATCAGAACTTTCCGCATACCCATTTGCTATTAAAGCCATCGTAATG
>NZ_JBALMO010000340.1:0-2355 GCF_036963345.1 Bacillus sp. JJ722 | reverse complement strand
GTTTTAGACAAGTTATTATTTTTAAATATAACCTTGAAAATACTGTAAACAATATAACCGAGAGTAAAAGCTATAATTGGTGAAAATATTAATGCTTGAATGATCTTTCCAAACCCTGACCATTTAACGGCATCTATACCCGTGGAAGCAATCGCCGCTCCAGCTATACTACCAATGATGGCATGTGACGAAGAGCTAGGTATACCAAAATACCATGTAATTAAGTTCCATAGAATAGCAGCGATTAAAGCAGCTAAAATAACGACTGACCCGTTCTCCAATGTAAAGGGGTCTACAATATCTTTTGTGATGGTTTGTGCTACACCAGTAAACATCATCGCTCCAAGAAAGTTCATAGAGGCTGCCAAAATGATTGCTCTTTTAGGTTTTAAAGCTTTCGTTGAAACAGCGGTAGCAATCGCGTTTGCAGTATCGTGAAAACCATTAATAAAGTCAAACGCTAGAGCTCCTATTACAATAAAAATAGTTAAAATTAATATAGTATCCACTTTTAAAAGACCCCTTATGCATTTTTCATAATAATTGTTTTTCGTGTATAAGCTAACTTGTAGACAATAATATGCTATTCCTTCTAGACTTTCATAAATCTCCTTATATAATAATCAGTCGCTCGAGTTAAATCATCCGAAATTTCACACAATAACAATACAAACTTGTCTTTTTTGATTCCAAAACCATGTTACTTCCCTCACAATCTAAAATGCGTAAAATCTATTGATTCGTCAAAGTATATAAACAAACTAAGTTTACTCCTATCCAAATGCAGAATAAAGTAATTCCAACTGTATTTTACGAAAAAAACACAATTTGTTTAAATTTTTATCAAAAAATCACATAAAATTTTCATTAAATGGATAAAAAAAGAACTTATTGTTCTTGATACAACAATGAGTTCTGTATGGATCGCTTTTCTTTATTAAGGTTAGCATTATATTAGGCAGATTATACACCTATCTTTTTCGACACATTAAAAAATAAGAGTAATAAGGAAAGGTTGTTCAAAATTCTGGAATTGAACAACCTTTCCTCTTTTTATCTTATTTATAAAATATGTACTCTTTCCTTCTTCCTTTTTTCTTTCAGTATGTCATGAAGAAAAGTGATGGATAAATAGAACAAGACAATACCTGAAGTTTCTTTTGGATCAATTGATGTTATTTCTTTTATTTGTTTAAGGCGATAATGAAGAGTATTAATATGAAGATGCATTTCTGACGCGGTTTTCTTTATTGATTGATTATTCTTTATATAACATTGAAGAGTATCAACTAATTCTGAATGATGTAACAGCTTTCGCATCGTACTTTCTAAAAACTCTTCTCGCATTTCTTGTGGAACTTCTTCAAGAATGACATCGATGACAAGATCCTCATAAAAAATAATCTCGTTTCTCTTGATAGATACTTTCAAAGCTTTTTTAGCTTCCTTATATGAACGGTTTATTACATGTGTACCTGGCGTTTTCCCAATCCCTATCGATAAAGAGCTCTTATATCGATACTCAAAATGTTTCTTAAACTCTCCCAACTGATACACAAAACTTGAGCGACTATATCCATTATTATGGTTCTTTAATAATAAATATAACCCCGAGCCCCACCTGATGATGTAGTCATCATTTTTCGAAAAAATCTTTTGAAACATATCAAGAATATCTCGTTGCATCCAATGAGATTCCATACTATTCATATTCGACATGTCAAATTGTAAAAAACAACATATATGTGGCTTATGAACAGGAATATTTAATAGTACTCCTCGATCAAGAAATTCTGAATCAACAGTGGTTAAGTTTACCCACTCAAAGAAGTATGACTCTAATCCTCTTTTTTTCCATTCCACTTGTTCTGTATAACTAGATTCTTGGATAATTAATTCTGTCATTCTTCCTATCAAATCAGCAATGGGTTCCACTTGTTTTGGATTACCTGTAAGCCCAATGACTCCTATTACTCGCCCCTCAAACATTATTGGAATAGTAATACCTTCTTTAACACCCTTCAATACTTTTGCTGACTCTTTGTCAAAGTATTGCTTTTGTTTTGAACGCAACACTCGCTGCGCACCTTCATGAAAAGTCCCTATTCTATTTACTTGGGTAGAAGCCATAATATAACCATTAATATCGACAACAATAATATCATCGTTTATTACTTGTCGAACTTCTTTTACAATTTTTCTAGCAAGATCTGGATACAATTTCAATTGTTACATTCACCGCCTCTATATTATGTTATCTTATTACATTTCAAAAGGACTGATTATTTTCACTATCCCTATGTGAACTTAATTATTCAGTGGCATTCAATATTTTCAAGAATTCTCTCATAAATC
>NZ_JBALMO010000339.1:0-5773 GCF_036963345.1 Bacillus sp. JJ722 | reverse complement strand
CTAAAGACATTGAAACTTTATCAGAAGTTGCTGAAGAAGCTCAAGATGAAGAAACAGGTGATTTATTCTTAGGAATTAAACCTACTTTAGAGAAAAATATGTGGATGCAAGCGTATTTGGGATAAAACACATCATATTTTTAATGTATACAGTATGATATAGTGTTCAGGATGTAATACTATTAATTTTAATGATATTACAATAACATCAGAACATCAGAACATCAGAACATCTTAGTTTTGGATGTACTGTTAAAAATAAAAAAATCCAGCGGAGGATAGAATGCTGGATGGAATATATTCGAAATTTTGAAAATAGAACCGTCAGGAGAATATATGCAACATTTAAAAAAATGCTTTTTTTGGATTAGTATTAGTTGTCTTAGTTTTTTGTTTCCATATGGAGTGGTGGTGGAACTAACCAACCTTTTTCTTTCATGATTTGTAGTAAGGTTGCTCCGTCTTTTAAACTTTTTGTGTTTTGTAGTGTGAGTAATAAGGCAATATCTTCTCGTATACATTGACTAATTAGCCCACTTACAGCAGTTAAGCCTGTAGCGATATCCTTAGCAATTGCATATGCAATTTGAGCATCTTGAAATCTTGCTCCTACGGGAATTTGTTCAATGTCTACATCTGGTCTTTCAGCAGGAGTAGGTGGAACTACAACATCGTTTGCAACTAATAGTTGTTCAAGTTCTTTAATAGAAGGTTTAATACTTGAATTTATTACATCTTTAATAAATTCTTTTAGATCCTTATCTCCTGTGTGATTAAAATAAACTTGATAACCGTCTAATGCTGCTTTCAATGTGGCTAACTGAGTATATGAACCATATACTTCACCATAATGCATTGGTTGATTTTGTGGATTGCCACTTAAAGTACCCATAAAAAAAACACTCCTTAATTTATATATTAGTTAATTAAAAGTACTTACAATTGTTAGTATGAGCACTTTTTTAATGATTACTTATTGCTAATTGAAAATTTCTATAAAAAATTGAAAACTCACTTTCAAAGAAAAGCTAAATTTTATTATTGATATAAATTTTCACTACTACCAGCAATCGGATTTTGACTCATTTGTTGTTGGTAATTTTCTGTTTCAGGTACAAATAGATACATACCATATTATAGAGGACAGTATGAATAAACTTAATGAAACTCTTATAGAGTTAGACAAACGTATTAAGAAGGAATCAGAGGCAAAGGCTGGATTAAATGTAATTGATGAATTCATTGATATGATTACTGAAAAGGAAATAGCATTCAAAATATACTAGCAAAGAATTATATAGAATGACATCAGCTAATAAAATACCTAAGAGTATACTCTCTTGCAATTAGCTCTGATTACAACATACTATTTAACAAATGAAATGCGAGTTAAGAAAGAAAAAATGTTGATTAAGATTACTAAAAAAGTTGGGGAAATCTTATCATGTAACCTTAAACTAAATAGGAATGACTCATTTGATGGCACAGTTACAGGGACAAAAGGAACTGTCAACATTCGAACAATAGTTGCAGGCGGTTACAACATCCAACGTGTTCATTATAGAACGATTATAAATTAATATAAAATGGAGGATTTAACGTTGGTTGGCGATTGACAACCTTAAAGGTATTATTACCAAGTTAATTTTGTATATTCATTAGTACTCATGGTTACCTTAATGTGAGTGGAGGTGATTACTAATGACGAACAAACCAAAGCCAACAAGTTTAACTGCTCAATTACAAAATAAAATGGTTGCTAATTCATCTGGGTCTACAGTTTCAGGAACTCCAGTTAACTCAAGAAGCTCTTATGGAGCTGAATTCTCTACCCAAACAGATGTAGAGAAAATGAAGAAGGCAAATCAACAATCTGCAGATGAAAAAGCAAAGAATTCAAGTTATTACAGTGGATAAAAAATAACCAATCATTAAAACTAGCTTTGTTTATTATAGTGGTGTGGATTTTCTCTCAAAATGATGCGAAAATCCATATTACTTATTTCGACAGTAAGTATAGTAATCTTGAAATTCAAATAAAAAAGCAATTTTAATTAAAAAGATGTACTCATGCTCAAAATATACGATAAAAATCAAATCAACGAAACATCCAGAATAATGATTGTTGATCATGATAAACCTGTACATGCTGAAAATGTTCAAAATGGGAGCAAGAATGATGTAGTTGAATCATTGAAAAAGAACTACTCAGAAGATGGAATAGAGATAAAAATATACGAAAACTAAACAACCACAAAAGGTTGTTTTTCTTTTTTATCAAATACCTACATCACTGGATCAGAGGCATACCATACTGAGGTTTCAGTTCTACCTTCTGATAGTTTCATCCATGATACAGCAAACTTTAAACAAGATATCCTTTCAAGATCGTTGACTATAATTTCTAAGCCGTTCCTTAAATGTTCAACTTCATACCAAAAATGTTTACCACTAAAATCATAACGATAAAAGACATTATGAGTACCTAAAGCTAACAGTAGATCATCTTTTCTGAAATTAAGTAAACTTAGGTATTCTCCATCATCTATATCAGTTTCAAAACCTTCACCATCTATTACACAGTGTATAATATCATTTGGAACAATCATCTTGGTTTCTGGAACAATAAGATATCGAGCATCTACAAGGTAATTGGATTCTTCTATTACCATTAAAGGTAAAGAGGTTACTTTATAATCAAGCGGTTCAGCATGTCGGAAAAGTTTTAAAGTTCAAAAGGCGTATATAGCATATTACTTCCTCCATTTCTAAGCTACTTAATTGGTATTCTTTTACTTAGCTTTAATTGTAAAACATTTTTAAAAGGAATGATAAATCAATTATATCTTTTTGTACAAACGGGGACAGGATCTTTGAATAATAAAATTGTAAATTTAAGGTGATGTGAGGAGGCTAAATTGTCGTTATGCATTGAGAGTAGTAGGCGAAATGGAGTAGTAGAGTATATCTATTCTATTAATCTATTAGTAAGTTTGTAAAAAAATCTAAGCGAATAGTTCGAATTTTGTTAACACATTCTTTATTAACCTTTAAATATATCTACATACTAGTCCAACATTCCTTTTCTAAAATATATTTGAATACATATTTTTTAGATAGGAGATGGAGAAAATGAGCAAAAAATTTTTGTTAAGTACAGGGGTGGCCTTTTCGTTGTTACTCAGCCCATTTAGTCAGGCATTTGCAGAAGAAACAACAGTTGGAGAAAGAAAACAGGTGGATAATGTAGCACACCGTGGTGCAACAGCTTATGCACCTGAAAATACGGTTGCTGCTTATAATCTAGCTGTTGATATGAAAGCCGATTATATTGAAATCGATGTTCAAAGAAGTAAAGATGGTGAATTAGTATTGATCCATGATACAACAGTTGAGCGTACAACAGATGGTACAGGAAAAGTAGGGGATTTAACATATGAACAGCTTAGAAGTCTTGATGCAGGTAGTTGGAAAGGGGAACAATTTGCAGGAGAACAAATCCCAACATTTGAAGAGATTCTTGATCGTTACCATGGAAAAGTTGGAATTTTAATAGAATTAAAGGCTCCAGAGCTTTACCCTGGTATTGAAGAACAAGTGGCAGATGCATTAAAAAAAAGAAATCTCGATAAACCACAAAATGAAAAAATCATTATTCAATCTTTTAACTTTGAATCTATGAAAAAGATGAATCAACTTCTACCACGAGTTTCAATCGGTGTATTAACTTCTAATCGTGCACATACAACAATGGATGCTTTACAAGAATTTTCCACCTATGCAGATTGGTTTAACCCTAGCTATGGAATTGTGACTAAAGAATTAGTGGATCAAGTTCATTCTCTTGGTATGCAAATTGGATCATGGACGGTACGTAGTCAAGAAGCAGCAGACTTTCTATTCGAGATGAAAGTTGATGCAATCATTTCTGATTATCCGGATTATGTAGATCCTAGAAACTAAAATTCATGTAAAAGAGTTAAGAAAAGGGGGTAGTTACCCGACAGTGGGCCGAAAGCCAAATGGTTGAAGGGATTGAGCTCCATAATGTTAGTAAATCGAGAGGGCCGATGCTTTACGCACTGCAGAAGGCAACATTTTATCTTTCGTTAAATGGCGAGAAGGGTAAAACCTCTCTGGAGTCAGAGACCTTGGCACGCTATACATTGATATGATACGGCAACTCGGGAGACCCTACGGGTCTTTTCTTTTTTTTTAGAAGAGTATGGTCTACAAGTGATAACAAGCAAGGAAACCAAATGCCGTGTAGGGAGTCGGATAGCAGCGTAGTACCAATGAAGTTGGGTAATGCCGATGGAGGAAAGGCTAGCTACCAGTTATCACCCTTACTAGGGACACATTTACTACACACAGAGGTAGGTATAATAAATGGAAACAAAACTACTGAGGATAGCAGAATTAGCAAAATCTGAACCTAAAATGAAATTTACATCTCTTGTGCATCTATTAAATGAGCAATCACTCATTCAATGTCATCATGAGTTACCTAATAAAAAGGCAACTGGTGTGAACGGTACGACTAAAGAACAATACAATGAAGATTTGGAAGGTAACATAAAGAACTTAGTAAGTAGACTTAAAAACAAAAGTTACCGCCCAGTCCCAGTGAGACGAATGTATATACCAAAGCTCAATTCGAGCAAGAAAAGACCATTGGGAATACCAGAACATGAGGATAAGATTGTACAAAAAGGCATTGCCAAAGTGCTAAATGCAATCTATGAGAATGACTTTCTAGACTGTTCATTTGGGTTTCGACCAAATAGAAACTGCCATGATGCGTTGAAAATACTAAATTTTTATATTGAAAAGAAATCAGTAAGCTATGTAGTAGATGTAGATATCAAAGGTTTCTTTGATAATGTTGATCACAAATGGATGATGGAGTTCTTAAAACATAGAATTACTGACCCTAACCTTCTGAGAATAATCAGTAGATTTCTCAAAGGTGGATACATGGAGGAAGGTAAGAAATACAAAACACAAAATGGTACACCGCAAGGTGGAGTAATATCTCCGATATTAGCCAATGTGTATCTTCATTATGTTCTCGACCTGTGGTTTGAGAAAGTGGTTAGGAAACAATGTGATGGACAAGCATATATAGTAAGATATGCAGATGATTTTGTTTGTTGTTTTCAACATAAAAAGGAAGCGCAACAATTCTATCAGTCTCTAATGGAGAGATTGAAGAAATTTAACTTGGAGATAGCAGAGGATAAAACAAAGGTTATTCCTTTCGGGCGGTTTGCGGAAAATAATGCAAAACGAACAGGGAATGGTAAATCAGCAACCTTTGATTTCCTTGGATTTACCCACTATTGTGGAAGAAGTAAACAAGGGAAATTTCGAGTGAAACGGAAATCGAGCAGGAAGAAAGTCCAAGGCAAACTCAAAGAGTCTAAAGAATGGCTGAAGGCTAATAGAAATAAAGATATTCATATAATCATGGATAGGTTTAAACGTTCTCTAATAGGATACTACAACTATTACTGTATAACAGATAATACTCAAACTGTTAACGGTTTCAAAGAGAAAATCGAAATCTTACTATTTAAATGGCTAAATAGAAGGAGCCAAAGGAAATCCTTTACATGGGATAAATTTAGGCTCTTTCTTCAGAGGTTTCCACTTCCTTCACCAAGAATTAAAGTGAATATTTATGAATTAAGAAAAGAGATTAGTTATATTCTGTAAATGATGATTAGGAGGAGCCGTGTGCGTTAATAGCGCAAGCACGGTTCTGTGAGGGG
>NZ_JBALMO010000338.1:5966-10566 GCF_036963345.1 Bacillus sp. JJ722 | reverse complement strand
CATATATACTTGCTTTTTATATATAAGTACAATAAATTAAAGTGAATTATATAATTATTTAAGAAAGAGTAATAAAAGACTACGACTTTAGTAGAATAGTAATTAAAGAATAGAAGAAACTGTTTTCTATATACATAATTGGTGAGAGTACGATAAAACGGAAGGTAATAAAGAAGGAAAATAATTAAAAATTACCCTTAGTGCAAATGCCTTTTTTTGCTAATTTTATGATATTATATACCTAAAGTGTCAACAGTAGAAAATAGTCGTTAGGGGATTTGGAAAGGTGATAGTTTCACATGAAAATCGGTAACTTTGTATTGCTAAAAATAAAAAATGGTACTGAAATTGAAGAATATAAATCGAAAGTTTTAGAAATTGAACGCGATTCATTTTGCATCGATATCCCTCAAAATATTCGAACGCTAAAATCCAATGCATTACCTAAAGATGTTACGATTGATCTTACATATTTAACAACGGATGGAAATGTTTTTGAGTTTAAGACAAGAGTAATAGGTAAAAAAAATTCAGGCGTTAATATGGTTGAACTTCATTATCCTAGTCAAGAAAAGCATGAAAAAATACAACGAAGACAGTTTGTGAGGGTTAACGTTCCAGTTGATGTTGCGATCCATTGTCCGAAGAATACAATCACAGCTTTCGTATCTCATACAGAAGATATAAGTGCAGGAGGAATAGCTGTTTTTATCCCTAATAATGTTGAAGTAAAGCCGAACCAAATTATTGATGTTTGGCTTGCCTTGCTTTTCAATTCAGGAGAATTTAAATACTTAAAGTTCAAGAGCAGAGTTATTAGAGTACTAGAAAGAGATGAATTCACTCAAAATATTATGACCATTGAATTTACAGATATCAGCAAGGGTGATAGACAATTACTAATCCGTTATTGCTTTGAGAAACAATTACAGTTAAGAGATAAGTTACTTTAAATGATTGTGGATAAAAACAATTAATAAGCTAACAAATATATATATAGGCTTTGGAGGGAATATGATGCTTATTAAATTACTTGATGCAAAAGAAGGAGATATATTACTAAAAGATGTAATGTTACAATCAAAAAGACCGCTAATGTTTAAAGATACTGTTTTGACAAAGGAAAATATGAAAGTGCTATCATCTTTTTTAATTCAAAATGTCGATGTTAGTAAGCCTACTACACAAACATTGTCTGAAACAACAAGTTCAAACGAAGTGGTCGAAGAAGAATGTGATTTTATTACTGCTTATTTTAAAGCAATTGATGAATATAAACGTTTATTCAAAAAGTGGCAATCAGGGCTACCAACACATGTTTCGGATGTAAGAGAAATTATTATTCCATTGTTGGAGCAAGCTTTAAGCGATAATAAGTTTGATTTCTACTTATATAAACATTCTAATGAATCAGATTATATATACCATCATGCTATTTCTGTAGGACTTTATTCAGCGTTTTTAGCTAAATCTATTGGATTAGCTAAAGGAGAAGTGATTCAAGTGGCAATCGCAGGCTGTTTATGTGATGTAGGTATGTCTAGAATTCCAGCTAAAATATTGTCGAAAAAAGCAAAGCTTTCAAAAGAAGAATATGACGAAGTGAAAAGTCATCCGTTATTAGGTTACAAAATGCTGTTAGGAACCTCTAGCTTAAAGAAAGATGCACAGTTAGCTATACTGCAGCATCATGAAAGATTAGACGGGTCAGGATATCCAAGGGGAGACAAAGCGGAAAAAATACATTTGTATTCAAGAATTATTGCAGCAGCAGATACATATCATGCTTTAACAACAGATAAAAGCTATCAAAAAGGTATACCACCATTTAAGGTTTTAGAAATGATTAGATATGAGGAGTTTGGAAAATTTGATTTACCAGTAGTAAATGCATTACTTTCTTCGATCGTTCAAATGGGAATTGGAAGTAAAGTGATCTTATCAAACTTCCTAACTGGCGAGGTAATATTTATGAATCCTCATAATATTACACGTCCACTCATAAAGCTATTGGACTCAGATGACATGGTAGATTTAGAGAGAAGAAGGGATTTATTTATTGAAGTTATTTTTTAAGATGTAAATAATTTATTGCTCGTTCAATGAAATAAATAATTTAGGAATTGATACATTCTTCTAGGTCTATATATGAATGGGTGGATCTATTTTAGTTGGAAAGTTAATAAAATAGCTCATTGTTGAAAACAATATAGAATATAAAAATATGAAGGGCAGTGTAAAATATGCTAATACACTGCTTTTTGTTGTGATTTCGAAAAGAAAGACTGAAAGGAAAGCTGTTATTGAAGTTTTAGTAGTACAATAATAGTGTATTTTATTCTACATACAGAGGAAGTACATCTGGAGAATGGAGGGATCTAATGCTACTTACGAAATCTACCATTAAGTCATTTCGTTCCATATTTATTTTATACATATCATTCATTTTTATATTTGCATTACTATATATATTGCCGTTTGCCAAAACAGGGACACTTTCATTTGTTGATTCTCTCTTCGTATCTACGAGTGCACTTAGCGTTACGGGACTGTCAACAATAAATATTGCGGAAGAGTTAACCCGTATTGGACAAACGATACTAATTATAGAAATGCAGTTGGGTGGAATAGGAATACTTGTATTGATTAGTTATTTATTTTTAATGATGGGAAAGAGAATAACGATGTCGAGTATGTTACTAATCTCGAGAGATCAAAACCAAAGTAATTTAAAGACAATTAAATTATTAAGTTTTTCCGTATTAATTATTGCCCTAACTATTGAACTAATTGCTTTTTCATTAATAATCGGACAAGTTATTCCACATTATGATTCGATGTCTGATGCTATTTTTGTTACTATATTTCACAGCGTTGCCAGCTTTACAAATGCAGGATTTGATATATTTGATGGAAGCTTTTCAAACTTTGAACATAACCCGTTGGTTTTATATGTGTCTGCGGCTACGATTTTTTTAGGGAGTATTGGATATCCAACCATCATGGAATATGTTTTTTCTTTTAGAAAAAAGAAAAGTTTATTCACAAAGATAAACATCCGTTTACATACTTTATTACTTGTAACAGGTACTTCCATTTATTTTATATTAGAAGGACATCGTGGGTTTGCACACCTTGATTTTTTTGACAAAATATCAAACTCGGTGTTTCTTTCAGCAACATCTCGAAATGGTGGTTTATCAACAATTGACATTTCAACTTTATCAATCACAACGGTATTGATGATTATGTTATTAATGTTTATTGGGGGTGCTTCTTCTAGTACAGGTGGAGGAATAAGATTAACTACATTTGCTGTATTAGTAGCGAAAGTAATTTCTGTAGCGAAGTCACAAGAGCACACCGTTATTTATAAAAAATCCATTACTCAAGAAACCATTAATAAGTCTTTTTTAATCTTTATTAGTTTTATTGTTTTAATCTTTAGTTCGACCGTAATTTTGACAATGTATCAATCAGCTCCTTTAGAGCAAATCATGTTCGAGGTTATTTCGGCATTAACGAATACTGGATTATCTATGGGACTAACTGGAGAACTAGCTGTTGTTTCAAAAATAGTATTGATCTGCTTAATGGTCATTGGTCGTATTGGAATTTTCTCGCTTATTTACTTTGTATTCAGAGTTGAGAGTTCTAAAATCAGTTACTTGAAAGAAGATTTAGCAGTAGGTTAAGAAAGGGAGACAAGTCATGAAACAGTTTTTAATTATAGGTGCTGGTCGATATGGCAGTGGTATTGTAAAAGAATTGTATAAACAAAATGCAGATGTTGTCGTATGTGATACAAATGAGAAAAAGCTTGATGAAATTGATCAATATGCCACACATTGTTTAATCGGTGATTTTACAGATAATGATGTATTAAATCAATTGGAAATCGACGAATTTGATTCGGTTTTTGTAGCAATTGGAACAAATGCATATTCAGCAATCTTAATAACGAAGAAAATGAAGGAAAGAAATGCGAAAAGAATTGTTGCAAAAGCCGTAAATCGAGAAGTTGGTGAAATACTTCTAAGCATTGGTGCGGATCGTATCATCTATCCAGAAGAAGAAGCGGGAAGAAAAGTTGCAAGACAAGAATTAATGACAGGTATTATTGAGTATTTGGAAATTACGAAAAATGTTTCGATTATAGAGATTGAAGTACCTCAGCAAATGTATGGAAAATCATTAAGCCAATTAGATTTCTCAAGAAAGTATAATTTAACGGTTTCTATCATTATTAGAGATGATGAGCCAATTCTTACTCACTTTGCAGATGTACTTTTTCAAGAAGGTGACAGGGTGTTGATTGTTGGAGAAAATAGTAAGATTGAGCGATTTAAGAAACGATATAAATGAGTTGCGGTCAACGTAAAATAAGTAGTACCTTTCCTATCATCAGTTGATATAATCTAATTGTAAGGTAGGGGGTGGAAAGTGAATACCATAATAGTGCTTGTTAGTTGATTGGTAAGATGAAGAATTTTACATTATAGTATTTGCATCAGCAGCTAGAATAAAATAACCAAGTACATACCTTCGACAATTCGTAAAGAACGAAGGTTATACTAACAAATACAAAAAGGAAAATATA
>NZ_JBALMO010000338.1:5350-5910 GCF_036963345.1 Bacillus sp. JJ722 | reverse complement strand
ATATTATCAAATTCACAAAAAAATGAAAAGATTCTCTAAGTATGCGAGTATTATCTTTTTCATAGGTTGTATGTTGTATTTTGTAGTTAGAATTATGTATTTTCCCATTACGATGATCATCTTTTTTATCGATTTACTCTTTGCTGTAGCTGCATCTACTATTTTATATACATTATATATTGAACGAAAACAAAGAAAGCAGAATTAGAATAGCAAGAGGGCTTCCGTACAGGGAGCCCTTTTTACAGTGTAAATTATGATTTGTTTCCTAAGCTTACAAGCGATACGTGCAAGGCTCCAGAGTCAACTTTCCACCTCTAGATAAATGACATTTTTTGGAGTGTGTTGTGCTTAAAAAGAACTAAGTGACGGTTTTTCACTATAAATTTGCAATGTGTAATTGAATATGCTATTCTTACAATGAATTATTTTTGTTTGTTATTGATTGACAAAGTTTTAGAACTTTTGGTCTAGTAGGTATCAGCAAGGATAGTATTATATTGTGTGGGTATCACACTAGGAGGCAACTTGTAATGGAACAAGGTAAAGTAAAATGGTTT
>NZ_JBALMO010000338.1:0-5332 GCF_036963345.1 Bacillus sp. JJ722 | reverse complement strand
GGTTTAATGCAGACAAAGGATTTGGATTCATCGAGCGCGAAGGCGGAGAAGATGTATTCGTACATTTCTCAGCTATTCAAGGTGACGGCTTCAAAACTTTAGAAGAAGGTCAAAGCGTAACTTTCGAAGTTGAGCAAGGTCAACGTGGTCTTCAAGCTGCAAACGTTCACAAAGCTTAATTTAAGAACCAACCATACAAATTCAAGCAGATTCTTATAGGATCTGCTTTTTATTTTGTTCCTTATTAACCAAAAAGGACTTTTCTAATCAAAAATAAAAAATCTCTACCCAAAAATGGATAGAGATAAAAAGAAACAGTAACAGGTTAAATGGTTAATTTAGTATATCATACTGTACTAAAATTAACTAATTCTTTGCTTCAAAAGATTTCGACAAAAATCTTCTAGACTTAAATAAATAGAGTAATTTATTCATTAAAGTGTACGGGAAATATACATTTTTATTCATATTTGAAAAAAATTTTTTAAATTATTGACATAGGTAAAATATTGGTGGTAAAATAAAAATTTTATTCATGTGTAAGAGTATGTTATAATGGATAATGTAACATATTCGGAGGTGGATTATTTGTTTCAAATTGGTGACAGTATTGTATATCCATTGCATGGAGCAGGTGTGATTGAAGCTATTGAGAAGAAGGAAGTGTTAGGGGAATATCGACAATATTTTGTCATTAAGCTATCAATCAATAATCTACAAGTCATGATTCCTATTGAGAACATAGCTAAACTAGGTTTACGACCAGTAATTGATTGTGAAAAATTGGAAGATGCATTGGAGAACTATCTTGGTGGGGTTACTGATCAGTCTATTCCGGTAAAAGAAAGACTCAAAATAAATACGGATAAAATAAAGACTGGAAAAATTACAGATTGTATTGATGTTGTTCGTGATTTAAGACGTATAGAAGAAGAAAAATCACTGAACTCAAGTGAGAAGCAATTATTAAATAAAGCTGCAGCTATCCTAATGAGTGAACTAGTGCTAATTGATGGAATAACTGAAAATCAACTTAAGCGATTCTCGTAGGAATAAGATGTAATTTTCATAACTATTTTAATGAAATTTGATATAAGCCACCGAGCTATTATGCTTGGTGGTTTTTAATTTCTATTAGGGAAAAAGCATGTATAAAAAGAAGAATTAAGAAATTGCAAGGGTGAATATTATTACGATAATTTGATATAATCAATTGGTATTGCCTAAAGGTGTAATAAGAAAAAGATAAACGAGGTGTTAGAAGAGTAACTATGCTGATAGTCTATGATAGTTTAACAGGGAATGTTGAAAGGTTTGTAAATAAACTACCTAAAAAAAATGTCAAAATAATCGATGGACTACGTGTACATGAACCTTTTATCCTTGTAACCTATACAATAGGATTTGGTGGAGTACCTGAAAGTACAGCTAACTTTTTAGAAGAGAACTACTCTTACTTACAAGCTGTTGCTTCTAGTGGAAACAAAGTATGGGGATCTAATTTTGGAAGAGCAGTCGATATAATCTCAAATCAATATTTAGTACCATTAATACTAAAGTTTGAATTGAGTGGTACGAACAGAGATTTAGAGGTATTTACACGGGAGGTAGCAATACTTGATGAAAGAACAAATTCCAAAATGGTTAAAGCTGAATAATGAAATAATGATTAAAAACGATGGTGTCTTTCAATTTGAGAAAGATAAAGAAGCTGCACATAGCTACTTCGTTGATTATATTAATCAAAATACGGTTTTCTTCCACGATTTAAAGGAGAAACTAGATTACTTAATAGAGAATGATTACTATGAAGAAGAATTTCTAAGTCAATATTCTTATGAAGAAATCAAAGAAATTTTTGATATTGCTTATAATAAGAAATTTAGATTCTCTTCATATATGTCAGCATTCAAGTTTTATAATGATTATGCGTTGAAAACAAACGATCGAGAGAAAATATTAGAGCGATATGAAGATCGTATTGCGATAGTGTCTCTATATTTAGCAGATGGAGACTTTGATAAAGCGAAGAAAATTACAGAAATGATGATTAATCAAGAGTTTCAACCAGCGACACCAACCTTCTTAAATGCTGGAAGAAAACGTCGAGGAGAACTAGTAAGTTGTTTCTTGTTAGAGATGAATGATTCTCTTAATGATATCTCCATGGGTGAAAACATCGCCATGCAATTATCTAAAGTAGGTGGCGGAGTTTCTACCAATTTATCAAAAATCCGCGCAAAAGGTGAGCCAATTAAAGATATAGAGAACGCGACTAAAGGTGTAGTTGGCGTAATGAAATTACTTGATCATGCATTTCGCTATGCTGATCAAATGGGTCAACGTCAAGGGTCCGGATCAGTCTATTTGAATATTTTTCATAAAGATATTGATGATTTCCTTGAAACGAAGAAAATTTCTGCAGATGAAGATGTGCGAGTAAAAACATTGTCAATCGGAGTTGTTATTCCTGACAAATTCATTGAATTAGCTCGTGAAGATAAAGACATGTATGTATTCTATCCTTATTCAGTTTATAAAGAACATGGTGAATTCCTTGATGAAATGAACATGACGAAGATGTACCACAAGCTAGTGGACAATCCGAACGTTAGAAAAGAAAAAATTAATCCGAGAAGATTATTAGAGAAAATCGCGGCACTTCGTTTTGAATCCGGCTACCCATATATTATGTTTAAGGATAATGTAAATGATGTTCATGCGAATAATCACATTTCAGAAGTAAAATTCAGTAATTTATGTTCAGAAGTGTTACAGGCATCTACGGTATCTACTTATACAGATTATGGTGAAGAGGATGATATTGGCTTAGATATTTCTTGTAATCTTGCATCCATGAATATCGTTAATGTAATGGAGAACAAAAGTATTAAGGAAACAGTAAAGCTCGGTATAGATGCATTGACAACTGTATCTGAAAAGACAAATATAAAAAATGCTCCAGCCGTTCAAAAAGCTAACACATTAATGAGAAGTGTTGGTTTAGGCGCTATGAATTTACATGGTTATTTAGCGAAAAACAAAATTAGTTATGAAAGTGAAGTAGCGCGAGATTTTGCGAATACTTTCTTTATGCTGGTTAATTATTATTCAATTGAGCGTTCGATGGAAATCGCAAGAGATACAGGTGTTAAATATTATCGTTTTGAAGATTCTACTTATGCGACAGGAGAATACTTTAAACAGTATCTTCAGGAAGACTTTTCGCCTCAAACAGAGAAAGTACAGGCACTGTTTGAAGGAATCGAAATTCCAACTAGGGAAGATTGGACAAATCTGAAGGATGAAGTTGCGAAGTATGGTTTAACGAATAGTTACCGATTATGTATTGCGCCTACGGGATCGATTTCCTACGTGCAGTCTTCTACAGCTTCTGTAATGCCTATTATGGAACGAATTGAAGAGCGCACATACGGAAATTCGAAAACATATTATCCTATGCCTTATTTAAGTAAAGAAAACTGGTTTTTCTATAAAGAAGCTTATGATATGGACATGTTTAAAGTAGTTGATATGATTGCTACTATTCAACGACATGTTGACCAAGGTATTTCGTTCACTCTTTTCTTAAAAGATACAATGACAACAAGAGATTTAAACAAAATTGACCTATATGCACACCATAAAGGAATTAAGACACTATATTACGCAAGAACAAAGGATACAGGTCAAGAAGGCTGTTTATCTTGTACAGTTTAAGAGAGGGGATATGAATTAATGAGCAAAGTATTTGATGCGGCAAACTGGTCAAAACATGACGATAACTTTACACAAATGTTTTACAATCAAAATACAAAACAATTCTGGCTTCCTGAAGAGATTAGTTTAAATGGTGATTTGTTAACATGGAAGTTTCTAAATAAATTAGAAAAAGACACATATAAGAAAGTATTAGCGGGATTAACGTTGCTTGATACAGAGCAAGGTAATACTGGTATGCCCAAAATAGCTGAAAGAGTTGAAGGTCACCAGCGAAAAGCTGTCCTAAACTTTATGGCGATGATGGAAAATGCTGTGCACGCAAAATCTTATTCAAATATCTTCCTAACGTTGGCTTCAACAGAGGAAATTAACGAAGTATTTGAATGGGTCAAACAAAATAAGTACTTGCAATATAAAGCGAAAACGATTGTTGGCATTTATAATGATATTCAAGATGATGACGAAATCAGTTTATATAAAGCTATGGTAGCATCTGTTTACTTAGAAAGCTTTTTATTTTACAGTGGTTTCTATTATCCATTGTATTTCTATGGTCAAGGTAAATTGATGCAAAGTGGAGAAATTATTAATTTAATAATTCGCGATGAAGCCATACACGGCGTATATATAGGTTTATTAGCGCAAGAAATTTATAATAAACAAAGTGAAGAAATAAAACAATCATTAAAAGAATTCGCTTATGATTTATTAAAGGACTTATATGATAATGAAATGAGATATACAGAAGATGTATACGATCAAGTAAACTTAGCATCCGATGTTAAGAAATTCGTACGTTATAATGCTAATAAAGCCCTACAGAACCTTGGTTTTGCTCCATTTTTTGAAGATGAAGAAGTGAATCCAATCGTCTTGAACGGGTTAGATACGAAAACAAAGTCACATGACTTCTTTTCTATGAAGGGCAATGGCTATAAAAAGGCGAAAGTGGAGCATTTACGTGACGAAGATTTCTATTTCAATGATTAAAGGAGCAATATAGGACCGTGACGAAACAAATTAAAGTAAAGTATTTTGATAAAGAATTAGAAAAAATTAATAAACTGGCAATCGGTGATTGGATTGATTTACGTGCCGCTAAGACAGTAGAGCTCAAGCAATTTGATTTTGCTTTAATCCCACTTGGCATTGGCATGAAATTGCCTGAAGGATATGAAGCGAATGTAGTACCACGCTCAAGTACATTCAAGAACTTCGGTGTCTTACAAACGAACTCGTTTGGTGTCATTGATGAATCATATTGTGGAAATGAAGATCAATGGTTTTTCCCAGCATTAGCGATGAGAGATACAGTGATTCAAAAAGGCGACCGAATTTGTCAATTCCGCATAAACAAGAAGATGGAAACGGTAGAAATTCTTGAGGTTGAAGAGTTAGATGAAGTGAGCCGTGGTGGCCATGGTTCAACTGGAACCAAATAAAAGAAAGATACGAAAGGAGACCATAGTATGTGGTCTCCTTTTTAGAATTTAACAATTTCTAAGAAAGTGAATGATCGAGGTGGATAGCGTTTTTAATTTGAATCACGTTTAAATGTATTATAAATATATTTAAATGATTTTTCATCAGCAATGATCGCTGTTAATAT